>JBQGEN010000373.1:0-6004 GCA_052039615.1 Sideroxyarcus sp.
CAACCCGACATGCTTCTTCAGACGGACTGAAGTCAGAGCATGTTCCGACGAGCCCGGTCAGGTTGAAACCCGACCTACAATGCTGCTGTGAACGTGGCTAATAATATCGTTTGCTATTCCCCCCGATACAGTGCATAGTGCGCGCCAGCGAGTCTCAAGTGCTGTTGTTGCTGTCTGGTTAGTCTCCGTTCTCTGCGGTAATCGTCCCTTCATCTTCTTGCCGTCTTGACCTTCGCCCTAGTGGGGGGCTTCGTCCCCTGTATATGTTTATTAAGGAGTTTCAAAATGGCAACAGGTACTGTTAAGTGGTTCAACGATTCCAAGGGCTTCGGCTTCATCACCCCGTCCAACGGCGGCGATGACCTCTTCGCTCACTTTTCCGCGATCCAGAGTTCGGGTTTCAAGACCCTGACCGAAGGTCAGCAGGTCGAGTTCGACATCGTCGCCGGCCCCAAGGGTCAGCAGGCATCGAACATCCGCGCAGCGTAATACCCGGTCAGGCAGGCATGGCTACGACCATGCCGTCAGCCCTGACTATGAGCCCGGCATCCGCCGGGCTTTTTATTTCTGAATTCCCCCGGGAGAACTGGCCATGGCCAAAGAAGAATTGCTGGAGATGAACGGCGTGGTGGACGAGATCCTGCCCGACTCGCGCTTTCGCGTGACGCTGGATAACGGTCACAAGCTCATTGCCTATAGCGCGGGCAAGATGCAAAAACACCACATCCGCATCGTCGCGGGCGACAAGGTCTCGCTGGAACTCTCGCCCTACGACCTGAGCAAGGGACGCATCACGTTCCGCCACATCGAAGGACGCGGCCCCGCCGCGCCGCAGCAGAAGCGCCGCTTCTGAGCGCGTTGTTGCCTTAGGCCTATCCGGTCACCAGTGCTTCGCCACCGGGTTGTTGCAGGCGACCTGGAACAGCCGGCGATCTTCAAGCCGGATGGCCGTCATCGGGCCGCCCCACAGGCATCCGGTATCCAGCGCGATGGCATCGGGCATGACCTTCAGCCCCAGTGCCGACCAGTGCCCGAAGATGACGGTCGCATCGCGGCTCCTGCGTGCAGGCACCTCGAACCACGGCAGGTAACCCGCGGGGATGTTCTCCACTTCGCCCTTGAACTTGAATTCCATCTCGCCCTGTGCGGTGCAGATGCGCATGCGCGTGAACGCGTTGGTGATCACGCGCAGGCGTTTGTAGCCGTCGAGCCCGTCATCCCAGGCGGGCGGCGTGTTGCCATACATGCGATGGAGGAAGGTGACGTAGTCGGCGCCGCGCAGGACCGCCTCCACTTCGCGCGCAAGGCCCGCCGCCTGCTCGACGCTCCATTGCGGCAGCAGCCCGGCATGCACCAGCACAAAGTCACCTTCCGCATGTAGCAGACGCTGGCGGCGCAGCCAGGCCAGCAGCTCGGCGCGGTCGGGCGCGGCCAGCACTTCGTCCAGCGTGTCGGTGCGGTGCAGCTCGGCCACGCCCTCGGCCACGGCCAGCAAGTGCAGGTCGTGATTGCCGAGCACGGTGATGGCGCTGTCGCCCAGCGACTTCACCAGCCGCAGCACCTCGAGCGAACCCGGCCCGCGATTGACCAGGTCGCCCACCAGCCACAACCGGTCCCGCGCGGGATCGAAGCGTATCTGCTCTAGCAGCAGCTGTAGCTCGTTGTAACAACCCTGAATGTCACCTACCGCATAAGTCGCCATGCTCTCTTCCGTGCGCGTTCTACTGTTGCTCCAGGCGCTGCCTCAGCACTTCCAGAATGCGCTCGACAGCCTGTTCGGTGCCGAGCGGCGGCAAGGTGCCGGCGCTCAGCCTGTCCGCCTGCCAGTCGCGGCAAGCCTGGCGTAGCGCCTGCACCGCCCCATCCTGATCGATATACTGCGCGACATAGCCGCCGCGCGCGCGCACCATGCTGTCCAGTTGCGGGTTCTCGTGGGTCAGTGCGATGACCGGACGCCGCGCCCAGAAATATTCGTAGACCTTGGACGGGATGTACTCGCGGCAATCGGCTATGCTGCCGTGCACCAGCAGCAAGCAATCGGCCTGATGCATGAGCTCCACCACCTGCTCGCGCCCGGAGCGTCCGGTCTCCGCCGAGTATTCCAGGCGGCCGTGTGCAACGAACATGTCCTGTAGCTTGCGCTGCCCGATCTCGCGTGCCGCCGCCGCATCGATGCTGCCGCCATACACATGCACACGCACCAACGGCCGCCATTGCGGCTCCTTGCTCAATAACGCATCGAGCGCGCGCACCACCGGCGCCAGCGAGCGTGTGTCGGAAAGTGAGCCGAAATGGCAGATCGCCATGGTGTCACTGCGCCGGTAGACCGCATCCGACTTCGGCGGCTCCGCGCCCGGCAGCACGACGATGCCGCGTGCGCCGAGTTCCGGATGGCGCCGGCGGGCCATTTCCAGCGCACCCTCGGTAAACCACCAAGCCAGGTCGGCATGGCGGCAGATCGCCCCTTCCAGCTTCGCCATGAAGCGCGCATTGCGGTCGCCAGCCTCGCCTTCTCTCACCATCGGATCGTGGATCTCGGCGATCCACGGCAGCCCCGTGATCTTCTTCAGCCAGTATCCCGCCAGATGGGCCGAATAGGCGCCGCCGGTGGAATAGATCACTGCGGGTCGATGCCTGCGGATCAGCAGCAGCGAGCGGAACGTTGCCGGGAACACCCAGGATGCATGGTTCTGCAGCCCGAACAGCAGGCGCTCCAGCACGATGAACGGCGCCAGCATCACGGAGATCGCCAGCGTGATGAGGCGGTACAGGAGGCCGCGCCCGAAGCGCATCGCCACTACATGGCGCAGGTCGAAGCGCAGGCCGGACGGTCCCCATGGCAACAGCTGCAGATGCAGGAAGCGTTCGTCGTGCTTGCCCGACACCCCGCTCAGCACGATGGGCGCTATGCCGCGCGCCATCAGGTGCGGAAGCTTGTCGGTGATGGTCTGGCTGGCCGCACGGCCATCCATGTTGAAGCAATGCGAAAGGATGAGCCAGTGCTGTTGCTTCATTTGCGGTAGCGCTGCAGAAAACGTTTCAATTTGTACGCCATGCGCTTGTGCCATTTCAGCCGGTGCGGATACCAGTTTGACTGGTAAACCACTCCGAGATAGAACTTGGCGAGCATGGCTTCGGTCATGCCGTCGCGCTTGTCGCGCTCGTACTCTTCGAAATAGAGGTAGGCCTTGAAGATGGGCTCTTTCGGCAGCAGCGGGATAGGCTGGTATTTCAGCAGCGCCTCGCCGTACCAGGACGATTCGTAAGGGTGCGCGACGATGGCTGCCATGATGTCGCTGCCTTCGGCACCCAGTTTCGTTTGCAGCGCCTGCCACACCTTGGCGCTCCAGATCACCGGAAAGGGATTGAACGCATATGACGGGCCGACGCGGCCAAAGACCCTGCGCATCTCGTCCGACATCGCCTCGAAATGGCGCTCAGTCTCGCGGATGCCATGCGTCAGGCAGAACTCCATATAGGGCTTGCTCTCGTGCAGGATCGTGTATGGAGTGCCATCCGGCGCAAGGAAGTCGCTCGCAAAGAAATCGCGGATAAAACGCGAATCGGAGTCGATGCATACGCAGTTCTGCTTCGGGTTCACGCGCCAAAACTCGGCTTTCACGATCTGCTGCGAAATGTGGCCTGGCAAGGCGTGGTACGCATCGAGGTCGAGCGCCGGGTTGGCGCGGATGACGTCCTCGTCGCACAGCCAGTTCACACCCTCATCGCCGATGCGCTGGCGGAACATCGCAAGGTCCGCCTCCGGCACCGAGATGTAGAGCGGCAAGCCGTCGCGGTTATAGCGGCGCACGCTGTCGGCCATGACCGCCGCCCGCGCCAGATCGCGGTGATAACTTTTACAGAAGACGACGATATCGTTCATCAGGCTACGTCCTCACGCAGTTCAAGACCTGGAAGCCGCAGGCTTCGTGGATAGGCGCCTCGATGGCCCGATCGTTCTGTCCGAACCATCGCTTCGGCAACACCACCAATGCGCGTGTGTTGAGGAGGGCTGCGATCAGACTGAACTGGCTATTGGAGCAAACCAGGATGCGTGCGTTGCGCATGATGCGATGCGCGGTGACGACATCGGCGTTGTCCAGAAATACGGCCTGCTCGTATCCCGCGGAAACGGACTGGCGGAAAGTGCTCTCGATAGGCGAGTCCGACACAATGACGAGATGTCTCACCAATCCGGCGAACTTGGCCGCCAATTCTATGAACTCGCGATCAGAGACGAGGTGGCTCGCCACATTGACGTAATCTCCGCGTCGCACGTGAATGCACAGGTAGCCGGCGGCAAACCCGGGCGGCAGGACTCCATCGCTGGCGTCGGCAAGGGCGAAGCGCTCCTGCACCTCCGGCCGCTTCAGGGCGTTGAGTCCCAGCAGCATTTTTTGCGGGCCGTCTTCGATCAGCGTGACATCACGCCTGGAATAGGTTGCGGCTTCCTCGAATGAACTTCGGCTCAACCCGAACGGATCGAGCTGCCACGACCAGTGCGAAACATCCCCGGCCTTGCCCACCGTCGCCACGCGCTCTTCCTTGTCGAAATATGACAGATCGGCAAGCACCTCGCGCCCTTCGTCTTTAAGCGCATAATAAATCGCGGCACTGATGATCTGTGCGCCCATGCCGCCGGTAAAGGTCACCACGGTTGGCTTGGTCCTGGCCTTTGAAAATGAAGAGAGTAGTTTACGCAACATGGTCATTCAGGGAGAGGCTCGGCAAGCGATGAATTCTTCATCGGCGCATTTTGACACACTGGCGCGGCGGAAGCATCGCTACATTTCTGGTGCTATACTCGGCGCCCGCCAATTGGCCACCCGCCGGCGCGACTCGCAGATCATTTCAGGCAATTCACAATATGATTACCCCACCCCTGCTGACTATCGGCATCCCCACTTACAACGGCGCCCGCCTGATCGGCCATACGCTGGATAGCATCCTGCAGCAGCTCCCGCGGGAGGAGGAAGGCCTGGTCGACATTCTGGTCTCTGACAACGCCTCGACGGACGAAACCGGCGCAATCGTCCGCGCGTATCAGGCCAGACATTCCGTACCCATCACTTACACGCGGAACGAAATGAACCTCGGATTCGACCGCAACGTGGACATGTTGTTCAAGAAAGCGTCCGGCAAGTATGTCTGGATGCTTGGCGACGACGATGTCCTGCGCGAGGGCGCGCTGCAGCGGGTGCTGGCGTTGCTGAAGCAACATCCCGGATTGAAGGCGATCCAGGTGAATTTCGACAAATATGACCCCGCGCTCGAACGTATTGTGGAGCAGGTGCAGATCGCCGACGATCTGTACTGCGATAATGCGGAGTCCTTCCTGCTCAATTCCCGGGGAAGGTACGGTGCGATCTCGGCGTTGATCATCGACAGGGATGCCTGGAACAGCGAGGACGTATCGGGCGGAGTCGGCACGCAGGTGATGCATATGTGGGGACTGTGCAAAGTGCTGCTGAAGGGCGACTCGTTCCTTATCAAGGAGCCTCTGATCAAGGTGCGCGACGGCAGCCAGAAGGCCGTGTCACACGGTGACGGGGATTCCTTGCTCACGATAGCGCTGGCATCAGGGATGCTTTACCACGCGATGAAAGACATGGGATACAGCACCAAGCTGGTCGACTGGTACCTGCGCGACGACCGCCCCTACGTCTACGACGCCATACCGCGTGCAAAATTCTGGGGGATCAAGGACAGGGGGAGCGTCGCCAGGAAGCTGGTCCATGTCCACAACAGTCCCGTGTTGTGGTTCAAGTACATGCCCATCATCTATTGCCCGGACGCCATCTTCAGGAAGCTCTACACCTTCAAGAAAAGCGTCAGTTCCAGAACGCGCGGCATAGAACGCGCCCTCAAGCAACTCATCCGGAAGACCAGCTGACCCGGCGCCCCTGGACGCGGTCGGCGCGTCCAGCTCCGCCCCAGTCAGTGCGCCTGCAGGACGTCCTGCGCGATCTGTCCAGCCACGACGTGCGCGAAATGTTCTGTCGTG
>JBQGEN010000374.1:0-2996 GCA_052039615.1 Sideroxyarcus sp.
TGGTGAGCAAGGAGATCGTCATGCATCTGGTGGCATACAACTTGATCCGCTTGCTCATGTGGCACGCCGCCGCTCAGCACGGGCGAGACCTCCATCGCCTGAACTTCACGGGAACCTTATTGCATCGCTGGCGCACCATCATGCCCCTTCTGATCCAGCATCGCACGCTGACTCAGACCCTTCGCCTGATCACGGCGACACGTATCCGTCCGGTGAACCCCGTCATGCCGCGTCGGCGGTATCCGTCCGGTGAACCCCGTCATGCCGCGGCGACGGGAACTGCGGCGTGGGCGGCCTTCCATCGGTCGGGCAGGAACTGCTCGAGTTGGCTGACCGGGGTTTCGGCGATTCGCGTCAGCACGTCCTTCAGGTATGTGACTGGGTCGACGCCGTGCCGCTTGCATGAAGCCACAAGGCTGGCCAGCACGGCGCCTGTTCGCCCGCCGTTGTCGCTGCCGGCGAAGAGCCAGTTCTTGCGGCCCAGCACGATCGGCCGCAGCGCGTTTTCCGCCGCGTTGTTGTCGATGGCCAAGTCCCCATCATTTACGTATTCGCAGAATGCCTTCCAGTTGCCCAGACAGTAGTTGATGGCTTCTCCCATCGGGCTCTTGGGCAGCACCTGCGTGCGGTTCTCCTCCAGCCAGCTCTTGATCTGTTCCAGGCGCGGCACGGACTTCTCCTGGCGCAGCGCGCGGCGGGCCTCGGCATCGAGTTCCTTCGCCTCGCGCTCCACTTCGTAAAGCAGCTTGATCATCGCCACGGCCGTGTGGGCGCGCAGCGCATCGCTGGTCTGGGCCTCGACGAACTTACGCCGCGCATGCGCCCAGCAGGCCACCTCCGTCGGCGAGGGCGCACCGTCGCTCCGCGGCTTGAACAGGTGGTCGTAGCCGCCGTAGGCGTCCGCCTGGATGTAGCCCGCGTACTTCCCGAAGAATTTTGACGGGCCATCCCGACTCCGCGTCGGCGTGTAGTCGAATACCGTGTAGGGATGCGATTTGTCGCCCGCATATACCCAGATGCGGGCTTCACGCGTTCGATCGCGCTTCTGATCAAGCACAGGCACCGGCGTGTCATCGGTATTGATCGCCTTGGACGCCAGCACCATCGCAACCATTAACTGGTACAGCGGCGCAACCAACTTGGCCGCCGCCGCCAACCAGCCACAGGTCGTGGAGCGCGGGATGACGTGCCCGCTGCGGCCCAGAATATGCTCCTGCCGATACAGCGGCAGGTGGTCGCCATACTTATTCGTGATCACCTGGGCCAGCAGGCCCGGCCCGGCGAGCCCCTTCTCGATCGGTTGAGCCGGCTTGCTGGCAGTCTCGACGTTCCCCTCGCATTGCTTGCAGGCATATGTGGGGCGGACATGCTCGATGACATAGAGCTTGGCCGGTTCGTATTCAAGCTGCTCGCTGGTCTCCTGGCCGATGCGCACCCGCATCTCGCCGCAGCAGGGGCACTTCTTCTCCTCGTCCGAAAGGTCATGCACGACCTGCTGTCGCGGCAGCTCGGCAGGCAGCGGTCTGCGGCCGTGGCCTGTGCGCTGACCAGAGGCTTGAGCCAGCTTGGCTTCGGACGGTGGCGATGCGAGGTCCTTAAGCATGTCCAGCGCGAACAGCATGAGCTGGGCCGGATCCAGCCGATCGGCCTTCGGACCGTAGCGGGCCTTGAGCAATTGCTGCAGGCGATGCTCGAGCTGCTCGTTGCGCCGCTGCACCTGGTGCAGTGACTCGTGCAGTTGATGGATCATCTGATGGCACAGCGCAAGATCGTCCGGCAATGCAGTGGCGGGTGGTTGGGCCGGAGCAGATGGGCTGGACATCCGAGAATCGCCCAGAGGCGTGGAGTCTGGCGGCCGTCCGTGACCGCGATACTTCTATTTACCATGGCACGCGCCGGATGTCCAGGAAAAAGTCACGAGAAATGCAGAAAAGTTATCAACAGGAATTCGCCGCGAGTCCGGAATTCGGCGGCGATTTCCGCCGGAATTAAACAGGTGCCCGTTCGTAACGCCTGCGGCGCTTGATGCTGGTCAGATCGATACCCGCCAGCAGCATCGCCAGTTCACTCGCTTTGAGTTCCACACTCTTGCCCGTGCTCTTGGATGGCAGTCGGAACGTACCCTCTTCGAGGCGCTTGTACCATAGTGCAAAACCGTCGCGATCCCAGTAAAGGATCTTGATGCGATCCCGATCGCGGCCGACGAATAAGAACAAGTGACCGGACAACGGATCGTATCCCAGATAGTCTCGCACCATCGCCGCCAGCGTGTCGAATCCCTTGCGCATGTCCGCCGGTGATGTGCACAGGTAAACGCGCACGCTGAGTCCCTGATCCAGTTCACCCAGGCTTGGGAGTTTCAGCATGCTTGCCCCTCCACTGACTTCGCCGAAGTCAGCACCCACAGCACGTCAGCCAGGGACTGTCGATCCACGCGGCCGATCACCCGGACACGCTGCTGACCAGAGAGCATGATCTCAATCGCGCTATCGGGTGGCGATTCGTCCTCCACCACGCGCACCCGAACGAACGACGCGCCGCCGGCGAGCTCGGCATCGCGGCGAGACAACTCTTTGCGCCACCAGTAGAACGTCGCCTCCGCCAGGCCGTGCCGCTGGCACCACGATCGAATTGACAGCCTGCTCTTGGCCTGTCTGCGCATCATCTGCCGCCAGAACGATTCGCGCGAAGCGCCACGTGCTTCGCCACGGCGAATCTGTGACATGATTGCCCTCCCTTCGTCGCAGGGGGCATGATCGCTGATTACGTCATCGAATTGAAGATGGGGTTCACAGGACGGTTACATTAGGCCTGCCGTTCGATCCATGCGTTTTGAAAGGTGTTTCGACTTCTTAAATGTTTTATGAACTCACATGATATTCCTCTCGTGTGGCGCCTCGTTGTGCGTCTGCAGAGGTGAGAGAAAACGGGTCCCGCGGCTCATTCGTTTTTCGCTGCGACGTACTCGGCCTTCTCTGCTTCCGCTTCCGCGGAGG
>JBQGEN010000375.1:0-2905 GCA_052039615.1 Sideroxyarcus sp.
GCCACCGATGTGAACGGCGTGGCCAGGTTCAACGAGGTGTTCCCGTTCTTCCACTGGCTGATCGCCGAGGTGGACTTCATGCGCTACAAGGCGACCGGCGCGACCATCGTGGTGGATAACGGCGGCGTGGTGCCGCCCGACAACGGCTGGGCCATGCCGTCCCGGAACGAACTCAATCCGCAGCCGCAGTTCGACACCGACCCGGTCACCGGCGCGGCGACTGCGACACCGTTGATCGGCCCGGCCGGAAACAACCTGTCGCGCACCGAGACCGGTCCGGTGCTGCTGCAAGGCATCCAGACATTCCTCGGCCAGACCAACGTGGTCGAATGGGGCAAGGCGAATTACGCGACAGGTGAGAACGGCGGCGTCAGCGGCATTTTCCACTACGCCATCACCCGCGCCGAGAACGACCCGCGCTACGCAGCGGCCGAGAACTGGGAGCCGGGCGTGCCGCGCGCGCAGGTCAACCTGTACCGCGACTGCGACAACGACGGCAAGATCGACCAGCCTGATCCTGCAGGCGCAGGCTGCACAGCGGGCGGGCTTAGCTCTGCGGGCTATGTGGCGGCGCTCGCCGACGTGGACAACTATCCGCTCGGCTGGAGCGACGGCACCGCCGCGCAAGGTCCGGAGGACATCAAGCGCAACGCTGCCGTCGGTTACAGCAAGGGCGACGCGGTGGACGTGGCCTGGGCCGACAGTTGGGACGACAGTTTGCCCACCGGCTGTCAGGGACCGACCTTCGTCTCCAACGGTGTGACCACCGACTGCTATGACGGCCTGCGCAACTTCAATCAGGTGCGCCCGGCCGTGTTCGACGGCGGCTATGCCTTCGGCGGGGGAGCGGGCAAGCCCGAGCTGTCGCCCGGCACCTACATCGTCGAGGGCATCGCGCCGCCGGGATACCTGCACCAGGGTAACGGCGACCAGAACGTGGCGTTCGGCGACGCACCTGCGCCGTCTCCGCTGGCGCTGCCGCCGGAGTGCGTGGGCGACCCGCTGCCGGTGCCGCAGTACCTCAACCTGTTCTCGGACGTGATGGAGCCGAATCCGTCCTATGATCCGGCCAACCCCGGCCAGACCTGGAACCAGTGCGACCGCAAGAAGGTGATCGTGGCGCAGGGCATGAACACGCCCGCCGACTTCTACCTGTTCACCGAAGTGCCGGTGGCGGGCCACATTGCGGGCATGATCCTGGACGACCTGTCCAACGAGTTCGACCCCAGTGCACCGACCTTTGGCGAAAAACACGCACCGGCCTGGCTACCAGTGGCGGTGCGCGACTGGACCGGGCGCGAGATCTCGCGCGTCTATGCCGACCAGTGGGGCCGCTACAACGCGCTGGTGCCGTCCACCTACACCGTCAACCCGCCGTTCCCGTCCGGCGTGGGCCCCAACATGGTCACCACCTGCATGAACGATCCGGGTCCGATCAAGGATGACCGCGCCGGTTCGCCGACGTTCGGCCAGATGATCATCGACCCGAACTTCAGCAGGCAGTACAGCCAGTTCTGCTACACCTTCCAGTACCTGCCGGGCAAGACCACCTATCTGGATACGCCGGTGATCCCGGTGGCGGCCTTCGCCGGCCCCGGCCAGTTCCCGCTGGACTGCGAGTTCGACGCGGGCACGCCGGTCATCTACTCGGTGGAGGGCAAGACCAAGGGCGGGGTGAGCTTCAACGGCCCGTACGTGCCGCCGCCGGTCGCCGATCCCAACGTGTGGCCACGGCTGACCATCGTCTCGTCCGGCATGGCGGAGGTTCCCAATCCGGCTTACGACGGCACGCCGGCCACGACGCCGACCATACTGCGCGACTTCGGCTTTGGCACAGCCCAAGGCACCGGTTCGGTGACGCTCAACGGCGTGTCTCTGCCTATCGTTTCCTGGAGCGACGGCATCATCATCGCCAGCGTTCCATATGGTGCGAGTACCGGCCAGTTGCAGGTTACGCGTGACAACGGCAAGTCCAGCATCAACGGCGTTACCGTTACGGTCGGCGGCTACGGCCCCACGGCTTCCAACGCCATTCGTGTGGTGGCCCCCGGCACCACGATCCAGGCGGCCATTGATGCGGCCAACCGCGGCGACATGATCATGGTGCCGCCGGGCGTCTACAACGAGTTCGTCATCATGAACAAGATGGTGCGCCTGCAGGGCTGGGGTGCTGCCTCCACCCACATTACCGCGGTCAAGGCGCCGGCTGAGAAGGTGACGGCCTGGCGCAACAAACTCAACCAGTTGGTGGCCACGGGAGGCTTCGATCTGCTGCCCGGACAGGTTGCCGGTCCCGACCTGTTCCGCTCCGAGGAGGCACCGGGCATCATGGTGCTGGCCAAGGCCAGCGGGACTCAGGCCTTCATCAACGTGCGCAGCGCCCGCATCGACGGCTTCACCATCACCGGCGCGGACAACGGCGGCGGCATCTTCGTCAACGGCTACGCCAACTACCTGGAGATCAGCAACAACAAAATCAGCTCCAACTTCGGCACCTATGGCGGCGGCATCCGTATCGGTACCCCGAACCTGGTCGATCCGAACGTGGTGTCCGCCAATGACGGCTGGTTCGGCGGCTATACCAACGCACGGAACAACAACGTGCGCATCCACCACAACCATGTCACGCAGAACGGCGGCGGCAACGGCGCGGGTGGCGGCATCGCGCTGTACACCGGCACCCACAGCTACAAGGTGACCAACAACTACGTGTGCGGCAACTTCTCCGCGGGCAACGGCGGCGGCATCGGTCACCTGGGCCTCAGCAATAACGGCATGATCGCCAACAATACGGTGATCTTCAATGAGTCGTTCAAACAGGTTGAAAACGTCTCCGGCGGCGGCATCTTCGTCGGTGGTCAGGCCTCGATGGATCCGACAATACGCACATCGCCCGGCACCGGCA
>JBQGEN010000376.1:0-5341 GCA_052039615.1 Sideroxyarcus sp.
GATCTGGGGGCGCAAGGTCTATACGGTGTTCTTCGGCGGCGGCACGCCCAGCCTGCTTTCCGGCGATAGTGTTGCGGAAATTCTGCGCCAGGTGCGCATGCTGCTGCCGCTGGACCTCAATGCCGAGATCACGCTGGAGGCAAACCCCGGCACGGTCGAGGCGGAACGCTTCGCGGCGTATCGCGATGCCGGCGTGAACCGCCTGTCGCTGGGAATCCAGAGCTTCAACGATGCACAGCTGCAAGCGCTGGGGCGCATCCACACGGCCGCTGAGGCCAAGCAGGCCATCGAAATCGCGCAGCGCCATTTCGACAACATCAACCTCGACCTGATGTACGCGCTGCCGCGGCAGACGCTGGAGCAGGCGCTGCAAGATGTGCAGGCCGCGCTGCAATTCGAGCCGCAACATCTGTCCTGTTACCACCTGACGCTGGAGCCGAACACGCTGTTTTACCGTAATCCGCCGCCGTTGCCGGACGACGATGCCAGCAGCGAGATGCAGCAGCGCATCGAGGCGCTGCTCGCCGCGCACGGCTATGAACACTACGAGACCTCGGCCTTCGCGCAACCGAAGAAACGCGCGCGCCATAACCTGAACTACTGGCAGTTCGGCGATTACCTTGGCATCGGCGCGGGCTCGCACGGGAAACTGAGTTTTCACGACAAGGTGCTGCGCCAGATGCGCCACAAGCAGCCGCAGGCGTATCTGAATGCCATCGTGCGCGGGGAACCGGTGCAGGAGGAGCACGAGGTGACGCGCCGCGACATTGCCTTCGAGTTCATGATGAACGCGTTGCGCCTGAACGGCGGTTTCGACGCGGCTCTGTTCCAGGAGCGCACCAGCCTGCCGTTGCTGCTTATACGGCGCGAGTTGGAAGAAGCGGAAAGGCGTGGCTTGCTGGTTCGAGAGGAGCAGCGCATCGCGCCGACCGAACTGGGCCGGCGCTTTCTCAACGATCTGTTACAGATCTTTCTTGCGGCGGAAGACCAGATCCCACACGCCGTGCCCGAGGCGTAGCCCGCGCTGCTCGAACTTGGTGAGCGGGCGGTAATCGGGGCGGGGCGCGTAATCGGCAGCGGTGTTCTCCAGCAGCGGCTCCTCGCTCAGCACGCGCAGCACCTGCTCGGCATAGTCCTGCCAGTCGGTGGCGACATGGATATAGCCTCCCGGTTTTAGCTTCCGCACCAGCTTGGCGATGAATGGCGACTGGATCAGGCGCCGCTTGTTGTGGCGCGCCTTGTGCCACGGGTCGGGAAAGAAGATGTGCGCGCCGTCCAGTGTGCCGTCCGCGATCATGTCGCGCAGCACTTCCACGGCATCGTGCTGCATGATGCGGATGTTTTCCAGGTGTTGGGCGTCGATCAGCTTGAGCAGGTTGCCCACGCCCGGCGTGTGCACTTCCAGCGCGAGGTAATCGATCTCGGGATGCGCTTCGGCGATGGTCGCGGTGCTGTCGCCCATGCCGAAACCGATCTCCAGAACCTTGGGCGCTTTGCGTCCGAAAGCCTGGTCGAGATCGAGCTGTCGTGTGATGTATGGGATGCCGTAATGCGGTAGCAGGTTGTCGATGGCGCGCTGCTGTGCGACCGAGACACGGCCTGCGCGCAGCACGAAGCTGCGGATATGGCGCTTGCTGAGGTCTTCTGCTTCGCTCATCAGCTGCGCGTCGAAGAGATGATGCCTGCCGTCGGCGAACTCGGGCTGGCGCTGTACAGTTTCTTCGGCATGCGGCCGGCCAGGAACGCCGCGCGTCCGGCTTCCACGCCTTTCTTCATGGCCGAAGCCATCAATACCGGATCTTTCGCCGCAGCGATGGCGGTGTTCATGAGCACGCCATGGCAGCCCAGTTCCATCGCGATGGCCGCGTCGGAGGCTGTGCCCACGCCCGCATCCACGATCACCGGAACCTGTACGCGCTCCATGATGAGTTGCAGGTTCCACGGATTGAGGATGCCCATGCCCGAGCCGATGAGCGAGGCCAGCGGCATGATGGCGACGCAGCCGATGTCTTCCAGTTGTTTCGCGACGATAGGATCGTCCGAGGTGTACACCATCACCTGAAAACCTTCCGCCACCAAGGTCTTTGCGGCGGCGATGGTCTCGATCACGTTGGGATAAAGCGATTGCGGGTCGCCCAGCACTTCCAGTTTGACCAGACTGTGCCCGTCCAGCAGCTCGCGCGCGAGGCGCAGCGTGCGCACCGCGTCCTCGGCGGTGTAGCAGCCGGCTGTATTGGGCAGATAGGTGAATTTCGACGGAGGCACGGAGTCGAGCAGGTTGGGTTCGTTGGCGTTCTGGCCGAGGTTGGTGCGACGGATCGCCACCGTCACGATCTCCGCGCCGCTGGCATCAAGCGCTGCGCGCGTCTCGGTAAAGTCCTTGTACTTGCCGGTGCCGACGAGCAGGCGCGACGAGTAGCTCGTTCCTGCGATGATCAGATTGTCATTCATTGCTGTGTACCTGTATGTTTCAGCCGCCGCCGACGGCGACGACGATCTCCAGTTTGTCGCCATCGGACAACTGCTGGGTGTTGAATGCGCTGCGTGGCACGATCTCGCCGTTTCGTTCCAGGGCGACGCGTTTGCCGGCCAATCCCATCTCGTCGATGAGGGTGGCGACGGTCGGGTTGCCGGAAAGCTGGCGCGGCTCGCCGTTGATGTTAAGGGTGATCACTTTGCTTTAATGCCCGTGTTAGAATGCGCGCCGCATTCTACACGCGGGTGTAGTTCAATGGTAGAACGGCAGCTTCCCAAGCTGCATACGACGGTTCGATCCCGTTCACCCGCTCCATTCCCCTCCCCCCTTGCCCGCTGTCTTGAAGGTCCATTGCGCAGCTTGCGCGACAGTTGATGTAAGTCAACTTTCGGTATGTGGATTTTCTTTAGCATCCTCCAGCAATTCGCGGCGCGATAACCCGAGGCAATCGCTTGGGTATGCTTGGTTTTGGAACCAACTTTGGCTTTACTTGTCGCCGAGGCCTATGCCATGATAGCGCCGTTTTTGGAAAGCTGTAAGAAAGCTGTAAGGGAAGGGTGCGTTAGATACATCAGCAGTTACAGGGGATGGGTCGGTCGCATTATTTTTAACTTGCTCGAGGAGGAGACTACTGTGGAAGCTACGCAAGCGACACCAGTAAAGTATGATATGGAAGTCGTTCGATGGTTCACCATCGCGGCTGCCATCTATGCAGTGGTAGGTACGCTGATCGGTGTGTATATCGCATCGGAATTGGCTTGGCCGTTTTTGAACTTTGACCTTGAATATATTACGTTCGGTCGACTGCGTCCGTTGCACACCAACGCCGTGATCTTTGCGTTCGGCGGCTGCGTGTTGATGGCGACCGGCTTCTACATGGTGCAGCGCACCGGTAGCACGAAGCTGTGGAGCAATGGTCTGGCCTGGTTCACCTTCTGGGGCTGGAACCTGATCATCGTGCTGGCAGTGGTTACTCTGCCGCTGGGTATCACCGGTGGTAAAGAGTATGCCGAGCTGGAATGGCCTATCGACATCCTGATCGCAGTGGTCTGGCTGTCCTTCGGTCTGAACCACATCATGACTGTGGCGATCCGCAAGACTTCGCACATCTACGTCTCCAACTGGTTCACCATGGGCATGATCGTGATGATCACCTATCTGCACGTGGTAAACAGCCTGGCTATTCCGGTCAGCCTGACCAACTCCTTCTCCGTGTTCACTGGCGTACAAGACGCCATGGTGCAATGGTGGTGGGGCCACAATGCGGTGGGCTTCTACCTGACTGGCGGCTTCCTGGGCATCATGTACTACTTCGTGCCTAAGCAAGCAGGTCGTCCGGTGTTCTCCTATCGTCTGTCCGTGTTGCACTTCTGGGCGCTGACCTTCGGCTATGTTTGGCTGGGCGCGCACCACCTGCAATACACTGCCTTGCCTGACTGGACCGGCTCCCTGGGCGCCGCCGTCTCTCTGGCGATGATCATCCCGTCCTGGGGTGGTGCAATGAACGGTATGATGACTCTGTCCGGCGCATGGGATAAGTTGCGTACCGACTACATCCTGCGCTTCCTGGTTGTGGCTTTGGCGTTCTACGCGATGTCCACCTTCGAAGGCCCGGTGATGTCCATCAAGTCCGTTAATGCTCTGTCTCACTACACCGACTGGACCGTTGGTCACGTGCACTCCGGCGCACTGGGCTGGATGGCGATGGTTGCCTACGGCGCGATGTACCACATGATCAAGAAGCTGTGGGGCGTGGAAAGGATGTACTCCGAAGGTCTGGTGAACGTCCACTTCTGGCTGGCGACCATCGGTACCGTGGTCTATGTCGTGGCGATGTGGGTTTCCGGCATTATGCAGGGTCTGATGTGGCGCGACTATGACGAGTACGGCACGCTGACCTACACCTTCGTTGAGTCTGTCTCCGCGATGCATCCGTACTACGCGATGCGCGCAATCGGCGGCCTGATCTTCAACCTCGGTGCCTGGATCGCCCTCTACAACATCGTGATGACCGTGCGTCAGGCGAGCGCTCTGCGTTCTACCGGCGCCGTTCCCGCTAAAGCTTAAGGAGTGAGACATGTCTGATCACGACAAAATCTATTCGACCAAATTTCAGGACAAGATCGAGCGCAGCACCGTTCTGATGTTTGTGATGACCGCAATCGCGGTGGCGATCGGCGGCATTGTGGAAATCGTTCCGTTGTTCTATCTGCCCAACACTGCCGTTACCGGCGGCGACGGCACCTTCAACGGCACGGCCCACAAGGACAAGGACGGCAACGTCATCTCCATGGACAAGATCGTCTGGAATCCGGAGACCTCTGCCCACAAGACGCTGGACGACTGGCAGCCCGGCGACGGCGTGCGTCCGTACAAGCCTCTGGAACTGGCTGGGCGTAACGTCTACATCCGCGAAGGCTGCTATCTGTGCCACTCGCAGATGATCCGTCCGTTCCGTGACGAGAAGGACCGTTATGGCCACTACTCGATCGCCGAAGAGTCGATGTACGACCACACCTATCAGTGGGGTTCCAAGCGTACTGGCCCGGATCTGGCCCGTGTTGGCGGCAAATACTCGGATGAATGGCATATCCGCCACCTGAGCTACCCGCGCGAAGTGGTGCCCGAGTCTGTCATGCCGAACTACTTCTGGCTGGCAAACGGCACGGTGAACGTGGAAGAGACTGTGCAGACGATGAAGGTCCTGACCATCATGCCG
This sequence comes from Sideroxyarcus sp., assembly GCA_052039615.1. Classification (GTDB taxonomy): domain Bacteria; phylum Pseudomonadota; class Gammaproteobacteria; order Burkholderiales; family Gallionellaceae; genus Sideroxyarcus. The sequence continues at coordinate 5,196 of JBQGEN010000376.1, forward strand.
TTCAACCCGATTCCGAAGACCATCTATACGGATGCCTATATCGAGGGCGCTGCTGCGCAGTTGGAAGGCAAGACCGAGATGGAGGCCTTGGTTGCTTACCTGCAGAGCATGGGTAACCACATCAAGTTCGAAGAGGGTGTGAACTA
>JBQGEN010000377.1:0-2208 GCA_052039615.1 Sideroxyarcus sp.
CCGGCGCACCAAACGTTCCAGGTCGGCAGGTTCGCCCTCGCGCAAACCAAACCATTCGCGCGCCAGTGAATTTAAATATTCCACGCGTCCACCGAACTGGACGATCAAGATCGCTTCATGTAGGTTGGGAGAATCGGGGAAAGCAAACAGGGAAGTGGTTTCAGGCGCCATCGCGGCGTTACGCGGCAAGCGACGCATCCAAATCACTGTCCATACCACAAGACCGAGTATGGCAGCCAAGACAATCAACACAAGGCCCACTTCCAGCCCAGCTGACATTCTCTGATACCACCTTATCCGCTGGTCCCGTTATCGTGGCGACGGGCTTCGGCGGCAAGTTCCGTGATCTCACGGATGTCTGCAAACGACTGCTGGCTGGGTGACACAGCGCCGACCGCCATGGTCATGAACGGCACCTTGTTGGTCGAACCGTCAGAGGCAGGCGCCTGCATGAATCCCTGCTGGCGATCCATGAAGTTGTAGTGCGTTTGCACCTCTTCCTTGAATCGCTCCTTCAACCGGGCTTTGATGGCATCCGCCTTGCCCTCGGCCGTAATGATGACAAAGTTCTCCCCGCCGGCATGACCGATGAAGTCAGAGGTCGTTCCCAGTTCGTCGACCACTTCACCGATCAGCATGGCGGTGAAGCGCAGCACATCATCACCTGCCACAAAACCGTACACATCCTTGAATGAATTGAAACTGTTGATCTGCGTATCGAGGTACGCCCAGCCCTTTTGCCGGATGATGCGGCGCAGCTGGTCCTCGATCAGGCGCCCCGCCGGAAGCCCGGATCGCGGATCGGTCAGGCTCTCCCGTTCCGAGCGGCGGATCGCGCCCTGGACGCGCAGCTTCAGCTCCTCGATATCGAAGGGCTTGGTGATGTAGTCGTCCGCCCCCAGTTCCAAACCCTGCAGCTTGTCGCTGCGCTCATCCTTCTGCGTCAGGAAGATCACAGGGATGTGGCTGGTGCGCATGTTGGTACGCAGCGTACGGCAAACCTCATAGCCATCGATATCGGGCAGCATGATATCGAGCACGATCAAATGCGGCAGGACTTGCTTGGTTCGCTCCAGCGCATCGGAACCGCGCACGGCGACATCGACATCGAAGTCCATGCCGCTGAAGTAGATCTTCAGCATATTCCCGATATCAATGTCGTCTTCTACAACTAACAGGCGGGCTTTTCCCATAAGCAGCCTCCAATTACGTGTGCACCGCGTACAAACGGCGAGCGCTCTTCGCATTGCGGCGCACGGTTTCAATATGTTGTGGCGTGACCTCTCGCTCGAACGAGCGGAACCCGCTCAAGCGAAACCCGTGTTTTTTTGCCATGGTACCAATCTCTTCCACACGCTCTCTCGTCAGATGTTTGCCCAATGTGTAATCCTCGAAGCGTCCTTCCAAAGCCAGGGCAATTGTCTCAGCCATGCAGCCATAGGCTTTTCCTGGCGGAAAACCAAAGTTAAAATGGAAATTAACGGGGCCTGGAACATCCACCATTCCGCCGTCAATCACTAATATATCATCTCTCGCCGCCGCCACCATTGCAGAAACATCACGAGGGCGGGCTACATCACAGACCACGCTGCCGGGCTGCAGGTGCTCGGGGCGGATGACGTCATGAATTGCGCTGGTTACCGTTAAAATGAGTTGAGCATCTGCCAGAACATCCATGCTCGTGCTGACAATTAATTCGGCTCTGGCCCGGACCTGGAGCCGGTCGCGCAGTTCCTCGAGCGCTCCCAGCCTGCGACCGATCAGGTAGAGGCGCTCCACATCCTCCGACAGCAGCTCCGCGCAAACCTGCCCGATCGTGCCCGTCGCGCCGACGACTGCTGCGGTCGCGCCGCTCAACGGGATATCCATCACGTAGGCTGCCTCCCGAATAGCATCCACCGCGACCGTAACGGTAAAGGAATCCCCGGTGGTCACCGGCACATCCAGGGCATTTGCGATTGTAACACCTGCATCCCCCACCACGGAGGTGAACGCGCCCAGGCCTAGAATTTGCGCACCAAGTTTTTCAGCCATGCGACCGGTTTGAATGACCTTGCGGTAAACAGCGCGCTCCGGCAGTTCCATCATTCGCCTTGGTGTATATGGACAGGCAATGAACCAGCCTTTTATTTCCTTGCCGGTCGCCTGCGAGGTAATCCCTTAGATCTCGGAAATAAACACGGGCGGAAAGAAGGTGGAGAAAAAATC
>JBQGEN010000378.1:0-4359 GCA_052039615.1 Sideroxyarcus sp.
TTGAACTGCGCCGCGAGGGGGCTTTGCATCACGTCCAGCGGCAACGCCTGCAGCTTGAGGTCGGCGAGGATGGGCTGCAAAACGAACTGGCCGGCGAGCACGCACAGCAACATGGCGGCGGTGATGCGGAAGGCGGAGCGACGCAGTGCGGCGCGACCGGATTGCAGCAAATGGAACAGTAGCAGATAGAGCGCGCAGGCGATGCCGATGTAGGCCAGCAGGGTGAACAGCTCGCCCGCGATCCTGCCCGCGAGCATGCGGTCCGGCAGCGCCTTGAACAGCAGGGGCACGACCACGTAGCCGAGCATCCACGTGCCGCCGACCCACAGCGTGACGCTGAGGGCAGCGAGGTGACGGGGCAGGTCGCGCATGGCTATGCGACTACTTGCTGTTTTCGTCCAGCGCCTTGTTCAGCGCGGCGGCGGGCATGTAGCCGGGATTGATGGTGCCGTTGGCGAAGATCAGCGCGGGCGTGCCGTTCACCTTGAGCTTGGCGCCCAGCTGCCTGACCTGCGCACTGGGCACGTCGCACTTGCCGGCGGCCGGCTGGACACCCTTCAGCATCAGGTCGTCCCATGCCTTGGCCCTGTCCTTGCTGCACCATACCGCCTGCACTTTCTCGGCGGAACCGTCGAACATGGGGTAGAGGAACAGGTACAGGGTGACGTCGCTCACGCTCTGCAGTTCATGCTCCAGCTTCTTGCAGTAGCCGCAGTTGGGGTCGGTGAAGTAGGCCAACTTGCGCTTGCCGTTGCCCTTCACTTTCTTCAGGGCGAGGTCGAGCGGCAGCTGGTCGAAGTCGATGGCGAACAGCTGGCGCGAACGCGCTTCCGTCACGTTGCTGCGCGCCTTCAGGTCGAACAGCTGGCCGTCGATGAGGTATTGCGCGGTCTCGTCGGTGTAGAAGATGTGGTCGCCGGTCACCACCTCGTACAGTCCGGGGATGGGCGACCTGTTCACCTGGTCGACCGGGCCGATGAGCTGCGCGTAGTTCTTTTGCAGCGTGTCCTTGATGGCGGCGGTCTTGTCGGCGTCGGCGGCGTGCGCGAGAGAAACGGAGAGCAGCAATAACAGCAGGGTTCTTAGCATTTACAGAGTCCGGGAGTGAGTGTCAGTGAAGCGCGTGGCGCACCAGCATGTTCTTCAGCGGCGCAAGCCTGTTGGTTGCGGCCAGCCCGAGGTTGCGCAGGGTACGCAAGACCGGGTTGGCGTTGATGAACAGGTGCTTGAGCGTGTCGGTGGTGAGCTGCATGGACATGATGTCGCCCTGGCGCGCCCTTTCGTAGCGGCGCAGCAGCGCCAGGTCGCCACAATCCTGCGTGCCGCGCTGCAGCAGCACCTGCGCCAGTTCGTGCGCGTCGCGCAGGCCGAGGTTCACGCCGTGGCCGGAAAGCGGGTGGATGTTGTGCGCGGCATCGCCGATCAGCGCCAGGCGCGGCTTGGTGAGATGGGCCAGGTTCAGCACGCGCAGCGCGAACGAGGCGGGCGGCGTGATGACCTGCAGTGCGCCCAGCGTGTGGTTGGAGGCGGCCGCGACCTGCGCGGCGAATTCCTCGTGAGTGAGCGCCAGTAGCTCGGCCGATTTCTCCGGACTGACCGACCACACGATGGAGATGCGTTTGCCCGGCAACGGCAGCAAGGCAAGGATGCCCTCCGGCGTGAACCACTGCCAGGCGATGCCGCGATGCGCCTTGCCGACGTTGAAGTTGGCGACCACTCCGTGCTGGTGATAGGGCGTGGGCACTTCCGGCATGATGGTCTGGTTGCGCACCCAGGAATCGCGTCCGTCCGCGCCGACGATGAGCTTGGCCTTGAGTTCGCGCCCGTCCTTCAGCTTCAGATGGGCGGCTTCTTCGTCGATCCTGAGTTCCGCGCACTGCGCCGGCTGCAGGATGGTGAGGTTCTCCTGCTCGCGCAGGCCCTGCCACAGCGCATGCTGCAGCAACCGGCTCTCCATGATGAACGCCAGTTCGGGCGCGCCGACCTGGTAGGCGGAAAAATCCAGCTCTGCGCCGCTGTCGCCGAACACGCGCATCTCCTCCACCTGCTGCACGCGCGCCATGTCCAGCCGCTGCCAGGCGCCGAGTTCCTTGAGAAAGTCCACATTGCCGGGGGTGAAGGCGTAAATACGACTATCCCAGTCGGAATCGAGTTCAGGCAGAGCCTGACCTTCGACCAGGGCTATCTTCAAACCGCTGGATTTGAGTGCTGCTGCAAGACTGGCGCCAACCAAGCCGCCACCGTTGATAACGATATCGAACTCCATGTTGTCCTCCGCAGATAAAAGGGGTTAGGCAAGCCGCATCTGCCTGCCCGGAAAAATTTTCGGCCATCATAGCATGGGCGGATTGATTAATTTATAATCGCCGCCCCCTTCGGAAATCACCATGCACATCGGCCCATACAAGCTCAAGAACAACCTCATCGTCGCCCCCATGGCCGGGGTGACGGACCGGCCGTTCCGCATATTGTGCAAGCGCATGGGCGCGGGCATGGCGGTGTCCGAAATGGTGGCTTCCAACTCCCTGTTATATGGCTCGGAAAAGACCAAGCGCCGCGCCAACCACGAAGGCGAGGTCGATCCCATCTCGGTGCAGATCGTCGGCGCCGATCCCAGGATGCTGGCGCAGGCCGCGCGCTACAACGTGGACAACGGCGCGCAGATCATCGACATCAACATGGGCTGCCCGGCCAAGAAGATCTGCAACGTCATGGCGGGTTCCGCGCTGATGCAGAACGAAAAGCTGGTGGCCGAGATCCTCGAAACCGTGGTCGGCGCGGTGGACGTGCCGGTCACGCTGAAGATCCGCACCGGCTGGGACAAGGCGAACCGCAACGCGGTGAACATCGCGCGCATCGCCGAAGCCAGCGGCATCCAGGCGCTGGCCATCCACGGCCGCACGCGCGCCTGCGCCTACACCGGCGACGCCGAATACGACACCATCCGCGCCGTGAAGGCGGCAGTGAACATCCCCATCATCGCCAACGGCGACATCACCACGCCGGAGAAGGCGAAGTTAGTGCTCGACCATACCGGCGCCGACGCCGTGATGATAGGCCGCGCCGCGCAGGGCCGCCCCTGGCTGTTCCGCGAGATCGAGCATTTTCTCGATACCGGGACGCACCTGCTGTCGCCGCAAGTCGGCGAGATCCAGCGCGTGCTGGTCGAACACATGGCCGATCTCTACGATTTCTACGGCGAATACACCGGCCTGCGCGTGGCGCGCAAGCACATCTCCTGGTACACCAAGGGGCTGCCGGGTTCGGCCGTGTTCAGGCATCGCATGAACCAGCTCGAAAGCCTGGACGAACAGATGCGGGCAGTCACAGAATTCTTCGAAGAACAAAGAGCCAGCAGCGAACGGCTGCTGTACGAAGCGGAGGCGGCATGAGCGAGGATTGCACTATCAACGAGAACGACATCGCCAAGCACGTGCGCAAGGCGGTGAACGACTATTTCAAGGACCTCGACGGCGAGGAGCCTTCCTGCGGCATCTACGACATGGTGATCTGCTGCGCGGAAAAGCCGCTGATCGAGACCGTGCTGCACCACGCGGGCGGCAACCAGACGCGGGCCGCCGAACTGCTCGGCATCAACCGCAACACCTTGCGCAAGAAGATGCAGGATCACAGGATCAAGTAGCGAAGAGAAGACTTCCGTTCGTGGTGAGCCTGTCGAACCATGAATGGAAGGCAAGTTGGTAACCACGCCCTTCGACAGGCTCAGGGCGAACGGAAATTTAATTCTTAAAGAAAGCACAACATGCCCATCACTCAAGCACTCATCAGCGTCTCGGATAAATCCGGCGTCCTCGAATTCGCCAAGGGCTTGCACGCACTGGGCGTGAAGATCCTCTCCCCCGGCGGCACCGCCAAGCTGTTTGCCGACAACGGCATTCCCGTCACCGAAGTCGCCGACTACACCGGCTTCCCCGAGATGCTGGACGGGCGCGTGAAGACGCTGCAACCGAAAGTGCATGCCGGCATCCTCGCGCGCCGCGACCTGCCCGAGCATGTCGCCACGCTGAAGAAGCACGACATCCCAACCATCGACCTCGTCGTGGTCAACCTGTACCCGTTCGCGGCCACCATCGCCAAGCCCGGCTGCACGCTGGAAGACGCCATCGAGAACATCGACATCGGCGGGCCGACCATGGTGCGTTCCGCCGCCAAGAACCACGCGCATGTCGCCATCGTCACCGACCCGGCCGACTACGCCGACGTGCTGGCCGAGATGCAGACCAACAAGTGCGAAGTGTCCGCCGCCACCAGGTTCGACCTGGCGAAGAAGGCGTTCTCGCACACCGCCGCCTACGACAGCATGATCAGCAACTACCTCACCGCGATCAACAGCGACGG
>JBQGEN010000379.1:0-4120 GCA_052039615.1 Sideroxyarcus sp.
ACGGCATCCCGTTCCACCCCTATTACACGGTGAAGGACATCGTGGGCGTGGTCGGATTCCTGATCGTGTTCTGTGCGATCGTGTTCTTTGCGCCTGATCTGGGCGGCTATTTCCTCGAAGCCAACAACTTCGTGCCGGCCAACCCGATGCAGACTCCGGCCCATATCGCGCCGGTGTGGTATTTCACGCCGTTCTACGCCATCCTGCGCGCAGTGCCTCCCATGTTCGGTTCGCAGTTCCCGGGCGTGATCGCCATGGGTGTCGGCGCGATCGCCATCGTATTCCTGCCGTGGCTGGATCGCGGCAAGGTCAAGTCGATCCGTTATCGCGGCCCGATCTACAAGGCATTCCTGGCATCGTTCGTGATCAGCTTCATTGGTCTCGGCTGGCTGGGCCTGTTGCCGGCAACGCCCACTTACACTTTGATCGCTCAAGTGCTGTCGGTGGTGTACTTCGCATTCTTCATCCTGATGCCGTGGTACACAAAGATCGACAAGTGCAAGCACGAGCCTGATCGTGTGACGTTCAAATAATCGAGAGGGGTTCGTTGACATGAAAGCAATCAAAAAACTATGGATGCTGGTGCTGCTGATGGCGGTGCCGGCGATGGCGATCGCCAGCGGCGCAAGTTTTCATCTGGACCGCGCGCCGGGCGACCTGAGTGATCAGGCTTCGCTGCAACGCGGTGCGAAGATGTTTGCCGATAACTGCCTGGCTTGCCACAGTGCTTCCTACATGCGCTATAACCGCCTGATGGACATCGGCATGAAAGAAGAGGACATCAGGAAAATGTTGCCGGAAGGCAGCAAGCTGGGTTCCACCATGAAGGCCATGATGGATGCGGAATCTGCCAAAGCCGCCTTCGGCGTGGCGCCGCCCGATCTGTCCGTGATTGCACGTTCGCGCGGCACGGATTGGCTGTACACATACCTGCGCAGTTTCTATGTGGACACCGCTCGTCCGACCGGGGTGAACAACCTGCTGTTCCCGCTCGTGGCCATGCCGAACGTGCTGGGCGGCATGCAGGGCGAGCAGGCGCTGCAGATCGAAAAGCAGGAAGGGCATGAAGTGCAGATGCTGAAGCTGACCACTCCCGGTTCGATGAGCACTGCGGAGTTCGATGCGACCGTGGGCGATCTGGTCAATTTCCTCGATTTCATGAGTGAACCGGCCAAGCTCGTGCGCTACAAGCTCGGCTACATCGTCATCGGCTTCCTGTTCCTGCTCCTGATCCTGTCTTACGCGCTGAAGAAGGAGTTCTGGAAGGACATCCACTGATACCGGATTGAATTTCCCGGTTCGTTTGTGGTAACTTCCGCACCCCGTTTCACCTAGTGCCGAACGGCGGAGCTATCAGCTCCGCCTTTTGGCTTTCTGTCACAGCGTTTTAACGTGTAGGTAGTTCTTATGATGACACTTTATTCCGGGACGACCGATCCCTACAGCCACCGTTGCCGCTTCGTCCTGTTCGAGAAGGGCATGGATTTCCAGGTCATCGACGTGGATGTCTTCAACAAACCGGAAGACCTGGCGGTGATGAACCCGTACAACACCGTGCCGGTGCTGGTCGAGCGCGACCTGATCCTGTACGAGGCCAACATCATCAACGAATACATCGACGAGCGCTTCCCGCATCCGCAACTGATGCCGCCCGATCCCGTGATGCGCGCGCGCGCGCGTTTGTTCCTGCACCGTTTCGAGAACGAACTGTTCTGCCATATCCCGGGCCTGGAAAGCAGCAATGCCAAGGTTGCGGAAAAGGCGCGTGCGGCAGTGCGCGAGAATCTGACGCAGATATCTCCGGTCTTCGCCAAGCAGAAATTCATGCTGGGCGATGAATTCTCCATGCTGGATGTGGCGATAGCACCGTTGCTGTGGCGCCTGGACCACTATGGCATCCAGCTCGACAAGGAAGCGGCGCCCCTGATGAAATACGCCGAGCGCCTGTTCTCGCGCCCGGCCTATATCGAGGCGATGACCCCGGCCGAAAAGGCGATGCGCAAATAAGCGGCATGAGCGAACCGTCCACCAAGCCCTACCTGATCCGCGCCATATTCGACTGGTGCGCCGATGCCGGATACACCCCATACTTGGCGGTGCAGGTGGACGAGTACACGCAAGTGCCGATGGCCTACGTCAAGGACGGCCAGATCGTGCTGAACATCGGCGCCGATGCGGTGCACAATCTGCATCTGGGCAATGAGGACATCACCTGCGGCGGGCGTTTCGGCGGCGTGGCGCACCAGCTCATCGTGCCGGTGGCTGCGGTGATCGGCATCTTCGCCAAGGAGACCGGGCAGGGGCTGGTGTTCCAGGGGCAGGAATCCGCGCCGGTGGGCGGGACGGGCCATGTTGGCGAACCGCCGGACGAGCCGCCGCCGCCGAGCCGGCCCACGCTCAGGGTGGTGAAGTAATAAAAAAGCCGCAGACTTATCTGCGGCTTTTTTATGGGATGCTCGCTCCGAGGTCAGGCGCGGGCGGGCAGCGCCAACAGGGCATGCATCTTGCCCAAGGCCTTCTGCTCGATCTGGCGGATGCGCTCGGCGGATACCTTGAATTCGGCGGCCAATTCATGCAGCGTCGCGCCATTGTCCTCGCGCAACCAGCGTGCCTCCACGATGCGCCGGCTGCGCTCGTCCAGACTCGCCAAGGCACGAGCCAAACCGGCGGTATGCAGGTGCTCGCGTTCCGCCGCTTCCAGAATATACGAAGGTTCGTGTTCTGCGTTGTCGGCGAGGTAGTTGATGGGCGCGTAGCCATCATCCTCTTCGCCGGCCAGCGGCTCCAGTGCCAGCTCATGGCCGGCGAAACGCGCTTCCATCTCGGTCACGTCATGCTCGCTGACGTTGAGCTGCTGGGCGATCTCGCTCACCTGCTGCGGCTTCAGCGGTTCCAGACCCTGCTTCATGCTGCGCAGATTGAAGAACAGCTTGCGTTGTGCTTTGGTCGTGGCGATCTTGACCATGCGCCAGTTGCGGACAACATATTCGTGTATTTCTGCGCGTATCCAGTGCAGGGCGAACGAGACCAGTCGCACGCCGCGCGCCGGGTCATAACGCTTCACTGCTTTCATCAGGCCGACATTGCCTTCCTGGATCAGGTCGGCCTGCGGCAGGCCGTAACCGGCATAGCCGCGCGCCACGCTGACCACCACGCGCAAGTGGGAAAGCACTAACTGACGTGCCGCGTCCAGATCGTTCTGGGTCCTGAGGCGCGTTGCCAGTGACAACTCCTCCTCATGCGACAGCACTGGGATGCGATTCACGGCCTGAACATAACCTTCCAAGCTGCTCACGGCAGATGGCATCGGCAGGTTCATGGTTGCATTCATGGCAATTTCCTCCTTGTAGGTGATTCTAGCACTCGCGCGATTGGAGTGCCAAGACGGAAAAAGGTTCGGATGCAGTCTGTTCCAGGGCACACCGTCGGCGGCCGGCGGCCGGCGGCCGACGGTCGGAGTGGCGAGAAAAGGAGCATTTGTAAGGCCTGAGGCAGGGCATGGTAGAATCCGCGCCTTCCTGCTTTCTATCAATTTTTAGGGATACTTGCCATGTTCTCCAGCAAAAACACCATCGCCGTGACCGACCCCGAACTGTGGGCTGCGATCCAGAATGAAAATCGCCGCCAGGAGGATCATATCGAACTGATCGCCTCGGAGAATTACACCAGCCCGGCGGTGATGGAAGCGCAGGGCAGCCAGTTGACCAACAAGTATGCAGAAGGTTATCCCGGCAAGCGCTATTACGGCGGTTGCGAATACGTCGATGTAGCCGAGCAACTGGCCATTGATCGCGCCAAGGCGCTGTTCGGCGCGGAATACGCTAACGTGCAGCCGCATTCGGGCTCGCAGGCGAATCAGGGGGTATACGTTTCCGTGCTCAAGCCGGGCGACACCATCCTCGGCATGTCGCTGGCGCACGGCGGCCACCTGACCCACGGTGCGACGGTGAACATCAGCGGCAAGCTGTACAACGCCATCCAGTACGGCCTGAACGACAAGGAAGAGATCGACTACGATCAGGTGCAGAAGCTGGCCACCGAGCATAAGCCCAAGATGATCGTGGCTGGCGCATCCGCCTACGCGCTGGTCATCGACTGGAAGCGCTTCCGCGCCATCGCC
>JBQGEN010000380.1:0-4956 GCA_052039615.1 Sideroxyarcus sp.
GTCGATGGCCATGCGCGTGCCGTATTCGTTGTCCTTGCCGATATGCGCCTGCGGGCCGGTGAGCGGACCGGCGGCGCCGATCTTGACCACCAGTTCATCGGACGCGGGAGCGGACGCAGTCTCGGTCTTGCCGCAGGCGGAAAGCACGACGCCAAGGGCGGCAAACAATGCAAATTTGTTGATCAACATATGAGAATCAGGCGAATTCGAGGAATTTTTGGATTATGCGGAGCCCACTATCCCTTGTCAATTAAGCGATCCGGGACAACAAAAAAGCCGACTTGCGTCGGCTTTTTCGGGCTGTTTCGTGAACCGCCGTAATTTCTTACAGGCTCAGCACGAACTTGACCAGTTCCTTGATGTCAGCTTCAGGAACCTTGGGGGAGTTAGGCGGCATCGGCATCGCGCCCCAAACGCCAGCACCACCCTTGGCAACCTTGGCTTCCAGCTTGGCAGCTGCGCCAGCGTCGCCCTTGTACTTCTTGGCCACGTCCATGTAAGACGGACCAACCAGCTTCTTGTCCATGGTATGGCAGGAAGTGCAGTTGTGCTTTTTGGCCAAGGCAGGCATTTCAGCGGCCATTGCGGAACCGGCGACCATCAGGCCAGCGGCAGCAATCATACTTACGGCGATAGACTTCATATTCTCTCCAATTCTTAGGTTTGACTACATTTGCAACAAGCGGAGCAGTAACCCCGCCCGCATTCTAAACAACCCCGCGCGAAATGCAAATCGCGGGCGTAGGCGGGCGACGCATCGAATCGTTACGTCAGCGATGTGGTTATTTCAGGCTCAGGATGAAACGTACCAGGGTCTTGATATCGCCTTGGTTCACCTGGGGCGAATTCGGCGGCATTGGCACCGCCCCCCATACGCCACCGCTTCCCTTGGCGACTTTGTCGATCAGCTTGGCCTCGGCGTCTTTCTGGCCGCGGTATTTCGCGGCGACATCCCTCCAGGCGGGACCGACGAGCTTCCTGTCGACCGCGTGGCAAGCCAGGCACTTGCTCGCTTGTGCCAACCGCAACTCCGTGGATACGGATGGTCCCGCCTTGGCTGCCGGCGCTGCGGCCACAGGCTGAGGCGGAGCAACCGCCGGCTTATCGGCCTGTTGCACGGGCGTATCCGGCTGGCAGCCATAAAGCACCGTCGCCAACGAAATCAAAAACAGCGTCTTGAAATATATCGTGCTCATGTCGCGCCTCCTTTGCGTTGTAGATCAATCCGATCGTTCCAGCCAATCAAGCAGGTAAGCCCATTGCTCAAGTTCGCGCTGTGCTTGCGAAGGTGGCAGGTCGAACAGCGTTTTGCCTTCGAAAGCCGCATTGACATAGGCCTGCGCCTCGCGCAGATATGCCAGCACGGGCAGATCCAGTCCTTTCAGGAACTGCTCCAGAGTGAGTGCGGCGCGCGTGCGCGGATCCATGCGCATACCGACCACGCCGATGAATATCCTGCCCTTGCGCACCATCTTCTCGTGGTGCAGGACTTCCAGAAAATTGCGGCTGGCCTGGATGTCGAACGCCGACGGTGCGATCGGCACGATCACCCTGTGCACCAGTTTCAGCGCGTGCTCCAGGTTCTTGCCGTGCAAGCCGGCGGGAGAGTCGATCACCAAGGTGTCGAGCGGCGCCTCCGTGTCGGCCCCGGACTGCATCAGTTCGATGGCGGGGAGACCGCGCGGACGACTAGCCAGCCATTGCGTCGCCGATCTCTGGCGGTCCAGGTCGAGGATCGCGACGCGCTTCCCTCTCGCCGCCAGGTATCCGGCGATGTTGGTGGAAAGCGTGGTCTTGCCGCTGCCGCCCTTGGGATTCGCAATCAGTATGGCTTTCATGCAACCGCTCCCTCACGATTCGTACAGCCGGTTATTTCTCCACTTGGGAAACGTCTCTGACTGCGCCCTTGTCAGCCGATGTCACCATCGCCGCGTAGGCGCGCAATGCCGCCGACACCTTGCGCGGGCGCTCTGCGGCCGGTTTCCATGCCTGTCTGCCCTTGGCTTCCATCGCCGCGCGGCGCTGCGCCAGTTCGGCGTCGGAGATCGCCAGACTGATGGTGCGGTTCGGAATGTCGATCTCGATGCGGTCGCCTTCCTGCACCAGCCCGATCGCGCCGCCGCTGGCCGCTTCCGGCGAAGCATGGCCGATGGAAAGGCCCGAAGTGCCCCCGGAGAAACGCCCGTCGGTGAGCAGGGCGCAAGCCTTGCCCAATCCCTTCGATTTCAGGTACGAGGTCGGGTACAGCATCTCCTGCATGCCGGGGCCGCCCTTGGGCCCTTCGTAGCGGATGACGACCACATCGCCGGCGACGATATGGTCTTCCAGGATGCCATGCACCGCTGCGTCCTGGCTCTCGAACACGCGCGCGCGGCCGCTGAACTTCAGGATGCTCTCGTCCACCCCGGCCGTCTTGACGATGCATCCGTCCAGCGCGATGTTGCCGTGCAGGACCGCCAGGCCGCCATCCTGCGAATAGGCATGCGCCTTGTCGCGGATGCAGCCCTTGGCGCGATCCGCATCCAGCTCCGGATAGAGCATGGATTGCGAGAACGCGATGGTGGTGGCGATGCCGCCGGGGGCGGCGCGGAAGAATTTCTTCACGTCTTCGCTTTGCGTCTGCGCGATATCCCATTGTTTCAGGCCCTCACGCAGCGTCCTGCTGTGCACGGAGCCGACTTCGCCATGCAGCAGCCCGGCCCGATCCAGCTCACCCAGGATGGCGGCGATGCCGCCGGCGCGGTGCACGTCTTCCATATGATATTCCGACGACGGGGCGACCTTGCACAAGGTCGGCACATGGCGCGACAAGCGGTCCATGTCCTTCATGGTGAAGTTGACGCCCGCTTCCTGCGCCACTGCCAGCAGGTGCAACACGGTGTTGGTCGAACCGCCCATGGCGATGTCCAGCGTCATGGCGTTCTCGAAGGCGTCGAAAGTCGCGATGCTGCGCGGCAGCACCGAGGCGTCGTCCTGCTCATAATAGCGCTTGGCCAGTTCGACGATCAGGCGCCCGGCGCGCAGGAACAGCTGCTTGCGCTCGGCATGCGTCGCCACCAGCGAGCCGTTGCCCGGCAGGCTGAGCCCCAGCGCCTCGGTCAGGCAGTTCATCGAGTTGGCGGTGAACATGCCGGAGCAGGAACCGCAGGTCGGGCAGGCGGAACGCTCGATGGCGTCCACTTCCTCGTCGCTCACGCGGCTGTCCGCGGCCGCGACCATGGCATCGACCAGATCCAGGCCTTTGACCTTGCCCTGCCAGTTGACCTTGCCCGCTTCCATCGGACCGCCGGAAACGAACACCACCGGGATGTTCAGGCGCATCGCGGCCATCAGCATGCCCGGCGTGATCTTGTCGCAGTTGGAGATGCACACCAGCGCGTCGGCGCAGTGCGCGTTGCACATGTATTCCACCGAGTCGGCGATCAGGTCACGGCTGGGCAGCGAGTACAGCATGCCGTCATGGCCCATGGCGATGCCGTCGTCGATGGCGATGGTGTCGAACTCCTTGGCGATGCCGCCCGCCTTCTCGATCTCGCGCGCCACCAGTTGGCCCATGTCCTTGAGATGCACGTGGCCGGGCACGAACTGGGTGAAAGAGTTGGCGATGGCGATGATGGGCTTGCCGAAGTCGCCTTCGGTCATGCCGGTGGCGCGCCACAGCGAGCGCGCGCCGGCCATGTTGCGGCCGTGGGTAGAGGTGCGGGAACGGTATTGCGGCATGATGTCTCTCTCGAAAGTTGAAGCACGTATAATCGGACGACCAATTCTAACCGATTCGCCTTATGCTCGTTCACCCGCAATTCGACCCTGTCGCCATCCACCTCGGCCCGTTCGGCATCCACTGGTACGGCCTGATGTACCTGCTCGGCTTTGTGGTTTTCATCTGGCTGGGCAGAAGACGCCTGCGCACACTGGGCCGACCAGACTGGGACGACAAGTTCCTCGATGACCTGCTGTTCTACGGCGTACTCGGCGTGGTGCTGGGCGGCAGGCTGGGGGAAGTGCTGTTCTACAATCCCGGCTATTATTTCTCGCATCCGCTGAAGATACTCGCAGTATGGGAGGGCGGCATGTCCTTCCACGGCGGTTTCCTCGGCGTGCTGCTGGCGATGGCCTTGTTCGCGCGCCGCCGCGACATCCATTGGCTGGCGCTGACGGATTTCGTCGCGCCACTGGTACCGCCCGGACTGGCCTTTGGGCGTATCGGCAATTTCATCAACGGCGAGCTGTGGGGCCGCCCGACCGATGTGCCATGGGGCATGGTGTTCCCGCAGGCGGACAACCGCCCCCGTCACCCCTCGCAACTCTACGAATTCGCGCTGGAAGGCGTCGCGCTGTTCGCACTGTTGTGGCTGTTCTCGCGCCAGCCGCGCCCGCTGGGTGCCGCCTCCGGCCTGTTCCTCATCGGCTATGGCAGCTTCCGCTTCCTCGGCGAATTCACGCGCAATCCGGACGAGGGCATCTTCGGCCTGATGACTTTCGGCATCAGCATGGGGCAGTGGCTGAGCCTGCCGATGGTGCTGGCGGGAGCGGTGCTGATGCGCTGGGCCTATCGGCGGCGCGCCGGCTAAGGACACATCATGCTGCGCGCCATTGCCTTTTTGCTGGTATGCGCCTGCCTTCCCCGTCTCGCGCATGCCGAGAATGCCGCCATGGAAGCTTGCTCCAGCATCGTGAACCCGAAAGACCGCTTGCTGTGTTATGACCAAGCCTCCTTGCTCAAGCCCCCGCCGCGCAGTTACCTGACCCGCGCCTGGGATCTGGACGGACAGGGCAACCCGGATGATGGCGGCATACGCCGGCTGGAACCCTATCGCAAGAACTATGCCCTGATCCGTTACACCTCAAACATCAACAAGGCACCGACCTCGCCCTCGCCCAACCACTCCGCGCTCGCGCCCTACCCTTATCAAAAGTTCGAATCGAAGTTCCAGTTCAGCGCCAAATCCGAGATCG
>JBQGEN010000381.1:0-6542 GCA_052039615.1 Sideroxyarcus sp.
TCTGCTGTTCCAGCACGCACAACGGTAACTTCTCACATGCAATCCCTTCAAAATGCACCTGCATAGCCGGTGGCTGCCATATGGCAGCCACCATTCCGGTCGAAAAAGTGAAGCCATTTCTATATAAATCAAGCGCATGGAGTCAAGTTCTCGCCATCTTTTCCGGTGCGGCATTGTTCATGACTGCCTTCGAGTTCTTGAAGGAGTTGTTCTTCGGTGGTTCGCTGACATCGTGGGAATCGCATTTGATGACCATTTTCGTGACCGCCGGCTGCGCCGCTGCAGCCGCGATATTCATGCGCAGATGGCTTAACCAGATTAACGAGCAGCTCAATATCGCGGCGGTTGCGTTCGATTCACAGGACGGCATTGTCGTTACCGACGCGCAGCAGGTCATTCTTCGCGCAAACCGCGCCTTTACTGACATCACCGGTTACTCCAGAGAGGAAGTCATCGGGCGCACGCCGAAAATGCTGAGTTCCGGCCTGCACGACAAGGCCTTTTATTCGGACATGTGGCAGAGCATACGGCGCACCGGCTCGTGGCATGGGGAGATATACAACCGTCGCAAGGACGGTGAGGTGTTTCCGGAACGCCTGTCCATCTCGGCCATCAAGGGGCACGCCGGTGAAGTAACCCACTATGTGGGCGTGCTGGTGGACGAAGCCATGCACCAGCTCGCTTTCTATGACAGCCTGACATGCCTGCCCAACCGGCGCTTGCTGAGCGACCGCATCGGCCAGGCCTTGCTGGCCAGCAAGCGCAGCGGCAGCTATGGGGCGGTGATGTTCCTGGACCTGGATGATTTCAAGTCGCTGAACGACAGCCATGGCCATGAAGCGGGCGACCTGTTACTGGCCGAGGCAGCCAGTCGCATCAGCGATTGCCTGCGCGAAATGGATACCGTCGCGCGCTGGGGAGGCGATGAGTTCGTGGTCGTGCTCAGAGAACTGGCTGCTACTCCGGCAGAATCGACAAGACAGGCCGGCGCCATCGCCGAGAAGATCCGAGCGGCACTCGCGCGCCCCTACGTCATGACGATCCAGTCGGGGAACGATACGAAAGGAACGATTATGCACCAGTGTTCATCGAGCATCGGCGTGGCCCTGTTCGACGGTCACGCGCAGACTGCCGACGACATCCTCAAACAGGCAGACATCGCCATGTATCAGGCCAAAGGGGTCGGACGCAACACCGTTCAGCTCTACGACGCGCAGGCATGAACACGCGCCGCTCGCGCTTCACGCAGTGAACGCGGCAGGTGTCACTGGGTCAGCCGGGCGGTGAGCTGCGCGACACTGACCGGCTTGTTCAGCACGGGCCACGGGCTGTTCGAGACCCTGGACAGGAAATACGAGGAGGTCTCGCCGGTGAGGATGACGGCGCGCACTTTTTCGGACCGCTTGCGCTGCATCAGTTCGAGGAACTGCAGCCCGGAATAGCCTCCGCCCAGATCGTGATCGACGATGAAATAATCCGCGTTGCCGATGTCGTCATGCCGCAACGCCTGTTCCGCATTGTGGAAGAGCCGCACGTCCACGCCCAGCGCCTGCAGCAGGGTGCTCATGGCCTCGGAAACCAGCTTGTCGTCCTCGATCACCACGATACGCTTGCCGCTCACGAGTGACTCGCCGGGAGCGACGGCCGCGGTGCCGAGCGGCTGCGGCATGCGGATCCCGATCGGCTGGCTGGCGAGCGGAACGCTTATCTCGAATACCGATCCGCGCCCCGGGCGCGAACGGCAACTGACCCGGCCGCCAAGCAAGGCCATGCGGCGCTGACAGCTGGCCAGGCCCAGCCCCAGTCCGGCCTCGCGATCCCGCTGCGGGTTGGACACCTGATAGAACTCGTCGAAGATATGCGACAGGTGCGACTGGGCGATACCGATGCCGCTATCCCAAATCTGCAGCAGAAGGCGATCGCCGCGCCGGCGGGCTCCGATCAGGATGCCGCCGTGCGCGGTGAACTTGAGCGCATTGGACACCAGATTCATCAATACGGACTTCAGCAACTCGATGTCCGTGCGCACGTGCAGCGGCTCGTGCCTGGGGAAGAAGAACAGGAAGCGCAGGTGCTTGGCGCGCGCGACCTGTGAGAAACTCTGGTCCAGCCAGTCGAATATCCCGGCCAGAGCGAACGATCCGAACTGCGGCTGGATCAGCCCGGCATCCAGTTTCGAGATGTCCAGCAGGCATTCGAGCAGGCCGGAAAAGACGCTCATCGATTGCTCCAGGCGCTGGATCAGTTCGCTTTGGCGCTGGTTCGGCGCGGTAAGCTTGAGCGCGTCCACGAACAGGTTTGCGGCGGCGATCGGCTGCCGCAGGTCGTGACCGGCGGCAGCGAGGAAACGGGTCTTGGACAGCTCCTTCTGCTCCAGCTGGTGCATCGATTCATTGAGCGCGCGCTCGGCCTCCACGCGTGCCATGATGTCGTTGATCAGCAGCAGCAGGTGCGGCTTCCCTGACAGGTTGATCGGCGCGAAGATGCATTCCAGTGCCACCGGCTTGCCGAACGAAGTCATGCCTTCGATGTCGCGCCTGACGCTCGCTTTCGTCGCGAATGCCTGCTCGGCGCATTCCAGCAAGCCGTTGCGCTGCCACGACGGGGTGTGGCGGAAGTTCTGCTGCATCATCTCCTGCTGCGACGCGCCGATCAGGCCGGCATAGGCCGCGTTGACCATGATGCATGGACCGTCTTCGCGGTACACGGCGATGCCGGTCGGCGATTCGTGCATGATGGTCTCCAGCTGTTGCGCCAGCTTTTTGCTCTCGGTGACATCGAGGCCGGAACTCAGGGTGCCGACGCTCACCCCGGCGGCGTTGAGCAGCACGGTGTTGCGCCAGGAGATCAGGCGCAGACTGCCGTCCCGGCACAGTACGTGATTCTCGAACTCCCACGGCGACTGGGTGTCGCCGGCCATGAGGTGGAGAAAGCGCTTGAACACGATCTCCCTGCCCTTGGGCTGAGGCAGGCAGGTCTCGAACCAGTTGCGCCCCAGCAGTTCATGCTCGGCATAGCCCAGCACGCCGCAGGCCGCCCGGTTGACCATGGTGATGTTGCCTGCCGTATCCAGTTCGACCATCAGCGCTAGGGTCGTGTCCAGATAGCGCTGGTTCTGTTCGTGTTCCCGCCGCAGGATGGTCTCGGCATGCTTGCGCTCGGTGATGTCCTGCACCGTGCCGTGCAGCTTCACCGGGGTCCCTTGCGCATCCCGTTCCAGGCGTCCCAAGCCGTGCAGCCAGCGCACTTGCTGATCGTCGCGCCGGATGATGCGGTATTCCTTATCGAAGGCCAGTCCCGGTTCGACTATCTGGCGGCACAAATAATCTTCCATCATGGCGCGATCCTCGGGATGGATCAGCGCCAGCCAGCCCGCAACGGAGTGGTCATAACCGGCATCCGCCCCGACCAGCCTGTAGGTCTCGTCGGAAACGTCGAACATGCCGGCGGGAATGTCCAGGATGAAGCTTCCCGTGGCGGCGATGGCTTGCGCCTCCCTGAGCTGGTCCCTCTTCTTGTCCAGCTCCGTTTCATGCCGCACCAGGGCATACAGTCCGAATGCCAGCATGACCATGACCAAGCCGGTCAGACTGGACAAACCGATCACCCACCATTGCGACCACCAGGGGGGCTGCTTTCCCAGCAACACCAGTTGCCAGTCTCCGGCGGGATCGTGCCATTCCAGCGGCTGGCTGCGCACCGCATAGCGCACTCCGCCGAGGCTGGGTTGCGGCGTATCCAGCAAGGATTGCGATCGAATGAACTCTTCGCGCAACTGCTCTTGCATCCGGCTGGCAGAATAGATCCTGCCTTGCGGCGACTGCAACAAGGCGATGCCGTCCGTCCAGCTGTCGAGCAACATCTCCAGTTTGGCGGCGCCGACCTTGAACAGCACGGCGCCGACCGGCCGGGATTTGCTGTCGGCTGTCGCGCGCACCGGCGCGGCGAGATAGATGCCGCGCTCGAGGTTTGCGCCGTCCAGGACCGGGTACACATTGGGGGTTCCCTGGGTCGCCAGTCGTACATTGGGCCAGTAAGAAAGGTTTGCCGTCATGCGGGGCCGGGCTGTTTCGCCGCTGTAGGCGACGATGCTGCCTCGTGCATCGAGCAACAATACAGCTTCCGCGAGGAACTGCCGGCGCAGCGCATCCATTTCGGAAACGACGCGCGATATCCCCGACGGAAATTCCCCCAGAGCGGCCAGCTTGACCTCGCGATGATTCAGCCCGAACAGGATCGCCGCGCCCATCGCCTGACTGTTGATCGTTCCGCTTTCTATAGTGGACGCCAATGCCCCGAGGCTCCTGACCAGCGGCAACTCCCGATCTTCCTCGATGTTGTGGGCGGTCTGCCAGGTGACGAGCGCAGTCACCAACACCACCAGCAGCGCGGAGATCGCCAGGTAGATGCCTCGGTATTGGACTATCCAGCGCAGGGGGCTCATGTGGATCAGAACGTCACATCATAGGCCAGCGTCAGCAGCCGCGAGCTGCCGTATCTGGGATTGAAGCCGGGATCGGAGCTGTCGCTGGTGTCGTCGTATTGTATTTTGAGGTCGCTGGACGTGGTCAGGTCGTAGCGCAGGCTCAGCGTGGTGGTCTGCTGGCTGTTGGCGGTGCTGGGCGGCGCCCCCGGCAGCACGCCGTCGCTGACTACCGTGCCCCTGAATCGTCCCCAGGTGAGCATCGGTATCCATTTCCCTTGCCGGTATCCGACCGCGACCGTCTCGGCAAAATCCTGATAGGTCAGGCCGGGGTGGTCGATATGGATGAGTTCGCCATAGAGCAGCCAGTTCTCGTAGTCCGCCTTGAGGGCCAGGCCGTATATATACTGTTTCGCGACGGGGCCGGCTCCGGTGGGCGGGTCGTAGGTCTGCGTAGTGTAGTTCCAGGCGCCGCTGACATTGACATCCTGCGTGTTGGATTGCAGATAGACGAGGCGCGTCTCGAACCAGTCGCGGGACAGGACCAGGTCGCCACCCAAGATGTTGGTCCAGTGCACATCGGTGACGCTTTGCCGCCCGTTGCCGAATACTCTCCAGTAGCCGCTGTCCTTGCGATGCTCGTTTCCTGCCAGCACGTTCATGCTGGACGCCCAGTCGCCGAACTGGTCGCGATAGGTGAGATTGAAGCCGTTGTAGTTCACGGCCTGCCAGCCATAGAGCCAGGTCGGCAGGTGCGTCCACGGCAGGGCGAAGCCGATATCCTGCGCATCGGAGTAATAGAACATCGGCAGGCGCTTGCGGCCGGCCTGCACGGAGACCTTGTCGCTCAGCTTGTAGGTGGCATACAACCATTCCAGATCCGCACGCCCGTTGCTTGCGCCGCGCGCGACCACCTGCCCGGTGACCGAGAAGCGCTGGTTGTCGAACGCGACGGCTCCCTGCAGCCCCAGCTTGGAATCGGGCCCCCATTGCAGGTCATCGCGTCCGTCGAAGATGGCGCCCTGCGCATAGTCGGAAACGAAACAGGGACACTCGTAGTCGCCGACGTTGCCTTGCGTGCCGCCCAGCATCTTGCCGACTCCGATGGTCAGGAATCCGGAACCTGAATATTCGGGACCGCTCCCCTCGTCCGCCCGACTCCCGCCCGCAGTCAATGCGAACACCAGCAACAGGACCTTCAGCAAAGCGTCATTCATTGGTTTTATTCTCCGCATGCGCGTCACGGTGCAACAAAAAGAACCTTGAGATTGGGATCAAGCGAGGCGCGTTCGATGTAGCCGATCGCCCCGGGCGTCGAACTGATCATCTTCTTGATCTCGGCGTCATCCTTGCCCTGCTGCGGAGGAACCGCGCGGCCGGTGAAGAAAAGTTTGGCCCAGTGCGCTCTGGCCTGAGCCGCTGTCTTGTTCGCCACCTTCAGATAGAACTCTTCACGCAAGGGGCTGGAATCAGGCTGGTCGATGAGGACGGAACTGCTGCCATCGGGCAGCGAAACCACCTTGCCGAGATAGACGTCGCTGACCTGGCTCTTGCTCAAGGCACCCAACTGACTGTGCACGCTGGTCACCACCAGCACCTCGGCACGCAGGTCGAGCGGAAGCAGCTGCAATGCCACGAGGGCAATGCAGAACAACCTACGCTGCAGCTGACAAGGAAATAAAACCATGTGAATAGAATGGTTTACAATTCGGCAATTATTACCCATGGCACGCAAAGTGCCAAGGCTTGGTTGAAAAGACCGCGATCGAAGGGGCCGATCTTCGGCATCTGCTCAATACCTGGCCAACCCCTACGCCGCGCCCGGCGCAGTCGGCACCGGTCCTGCCTCAGGATTGATGGTGTGCGATCAGCTTGTCGATGAACTGGCGCAGGAAGTGATCCGGATGCGCGCTGTGGAAGCGGTCGAACTCGGCGCCGCGGCTATAGGCGATCACCGTCGGGAAGCCGCGCACCTTGTGCTTTCCGGCGATGCGCATGTTTTCGTCGGCATCCACTTTGGCCAGCAGGAACTTGCCGGCATATTCTTTCGCCAGCTTATCCAGCCGCGGGCCGAGCACGTTACAGGGAGCGCACCACTCGGCGCCGATATCGAGCAGGA
>JBQGEN010000382.1:0-1834 GCA_052039615.1 Sideroxyarcus sp.
CAAAGCCCCGGTGTTCGTCGAGCAGACCGATATGAACTCGGACAACGTGTTCATGCGTAAGAAGTTCCGTTACGGCGCTGAAGCGCGCGCGGCGGGTGGCTACGGCTTCTGGCAGCTCTGCTACGGCTCCACCGGCGCAGGCGCATAACGAGTAAGGGTCTGAGGCGGATGGGGTGAAAACTCCATCCCTTCCGTAGAGGTTGCATGCCAGTAGTGGCATGTTGGGTAGCCGGGGTATCTCGTAGACCGCTTCAGGCCCGACTGGAATACACCCCGCGAGCGTAGTACCACGCTAACCGCCCAGCCTTGAGTGCTGGGTGGGGCGTGCCAGAAAGACGATCAAGGAGACAGATATGTCGAGCAACAACAAACCCAAGACAGGTGCAGGAAAAGCCGGTGCCGACGAGGCAGCAGCGAAGAAAGCCGCCGCCGAAGCCGAAGCGAAGAAAGCTGCAGAGGAAGCCGCAGCTGCCGCTGCAGCGCAATCCGACAAACCCGGCCAGAAGGTCCCCGCACTGCGCGTGATCAGCAAGCGCGACGGCTTCCGCCGTGGCGGCCGTGCCTGGAGCAAGGAAGAAACCACGGTGAAGCTGTCTGAGCTGAGCGACGAGCAGGTCTCGCAGATCAAGGGCGAGTCGATGCTGGAAGTCGAAGAAGTCGAGATCGACGGCTGAGCGTTAAACCATGACCTACGCAACCAAGGCCAACATGATCTCGCGCTTCGGTGAATCCGAAGTGATCGCGCTCACCGATCGCACCAACCTGGGCGTGGTCGATGACGCGGTGCTGGCGAGCGCGCTGGCCGAGGCGGATGCGGAGATCGATCCGTATCTCGCGCCACGCCATGTGCTGCCGCTGGCCAATGTGCCTAAGATCCTGACCGGCTTCGCCTGCGATATCGCGCGCTACCGCCTATGCGGCGCCGGCGTGACGGAGACCGAAGAAATACGCAAGCGTTACGAGGATGCGGTGAAGTTCCTGGTGCGCGTGTCCAGGGGTGAGATCGGCCTCGGCCTCGATCTGACCAACAACGTGGCCAAGCCCGCCAACACGGTGCAGTTCGCTGAACCGACCGGACGGGCATTCGGGCGCGGGGTGCGTGGATGATCTCCGCCATCGAGGACGCCATCATCGCCCGCATCCAGGCCGCCAACTCGGCAACGCCTGGCCTGGGCTACAAGCTGTCCGAGGTAGAAAGCTACGGCGGGGAGCTGGACGGCGATCTCGCCCAGGTGGTGCGCAAGTTCCCGGCGGTGTGGGTGACGTTCGGCGGCTGCAAGGCATCGGTCAAGGCCAACAGCTCGGGCTCGAAGTGGAAGACGCAAGCCACCTTCGTGACACTGTGCGGCTCGCGCAACGTGCGCGGCGAGCGTGCTACGCGCAAGGGGCTGACGGTGGACGGCGTGATCAAGGAGGTCGGCGTCTACCAGATTGTCAAGGACGTGAGCCTGCTGCTGGCGGGCAGCGGCCTCGGGCTGGCGATCACGCCGTTAAAGCGGGGCGCGATCCGCACGCTCTACAACACCAAGCTGAACGGCCAGGGGCTGGCGGTGTTTGCGCGCGAGTGGCACTGCGAGTTCATCGAGACGCAGCCGCGCGCGCCGATCGACCCGACCGATCCGATGTGGATGAAGCTGGGCATCAACTATTACCTGGAGCCGGGCGACGCCGTCGCCGATGCTTCGGACGATTTAACGCTGTCATAAGGAGACCTACATGCAAGTGTTAGCCGCAAAGGGCATCAAGGTGCCGAAGGAAAACAAGCCGCGCGAGTACATCACCGACACGCCGCCGGAAGGAGATAAGGCGTATGACGTGCCGGAGTCCGCGTACT
>JBQGEN010000383.1:0-2603 GCA_052039615.1 Sideroxyarcus sp.
GTTCGCGCCGCAGCACGCGCAGCGGCGACACCCTGCGCAACTGCAGCAGCGGCAGGAAGGCGAAACCGAGCAGCAGCGCAAAGCCGCTGGTCGCCGCCTGGAGCAGCGGCAGCACGCCGGGTTGCGGCAGGCTCGCGTCACGCATGGAAGCGATGGTCTCGACCAGCCCTGCTTGCGTGGCATAGCCCAGCAAGCCGCCGAACAACACCGCGACCACGCCGAGCAGAATGAACTGATACAGGAACAGCCATAACACCTGCCCCTGCTGCGCGCCCAAGCAACGCATCACGGCGCAGCCATCCAGGTGGCGCAGCACGAAACGCCGCGCCGCCAGCGCCATCGCCGCGCCGGCAAGTATCGCCGTGGTGAGCGCCGCCAGACCGAGAAAATGCTCCGCGCGCTCCAGCGCCGTGCGTATCTCGGGACGCGCATCGCGCACGTCTTCCATCTTCTCGTTGCCGGTGAGCCCCGGCTCCAGCGCCGCGCGCAACGCCTTCACCTGCAACGCATCGCCCGCAATCAACAGGCGATACGAGATACGGCTGCCTTCCTGCAGCAAGCCGGTGGACGCCAGGTCCGCGTCGTTCATCAGCACGCGCGGCGCAAAACTGGCAAAGCCGATGGACTGGTCGATGTCCTTCACGATGTGCGCCGCCACCGTGAAGCGGCGCTCGCCGATGCCGACCTCGTCGCCGATGTTCACCTCGAGGCGCTGCAGCAGGCGCTCGTCCACCCACACGGTGCCGCGCGCCGGGATGGCCTGTGCCACATGATGGCTGCCGTCGTCGATCTCGATCTTGCCACGCAGCGGATAGCCCCGCTCCACCCCCTGTATCTCGGAGAGCAACACCTGTTCGCCGTGCGCCAGCATGCTGGGGAAGGTGCGGCTCTGCACCACCTGCAAGCCGTGCGCTTCCGCCGCTTTGCGATAGCCCGCAACGAACGGGCGCGTGGAAGTGATGCGCAGATCCGCCCCGATCAGACTCTGCGCCTGCCCCTGCAACGCCTGCCGCACGCGGTCAGCGAACAGCCCGACGGTGGCGAGACTACCCACGGCGAGCACCAGCGCCAGCAACAGCACGCGCCATTCCCCGGCACGCCAGTCGCGCCGCAGGAGATTGAGGGAGAGGCGCAGCAAATTCACGATGCCACCCGCCCCGCCGAAAGCCGCAACTGCTTGCCGCATCGCCCTGCCAGCGCTTCGTCGTGCGTCACCAGTACCAACGTCGTGCCCTGCGCGCGGTTGAGTTCCAGCATCAGCTGGATGACCTGCGCGCCCGTGGCGGCATCGAGGTTGCCGGTGGGTTCGTCGGCAAAGAGTATCCGGGGTTGGGTGACGAAGGCGCGGGCGAGGGCCACGCGTTGTTGTTCGCCGCCGGACAGATGTTTGGGTAAATGAGTCGCGCGTGCGCTCAGGCCGACCTGCTGCAACGATAGCTCGGCGCGCTGGCGCGCATCTTTTGCACCGGCCAGCTCCAGCGGCAGCATGACGTTCTCTAGCGCGTTCAGCGCGGGCAGCAACTGGAAGGACTGGAACACAAAGCCGGCCAGTTCGCCGCGCAGGCGCGCGCGCCCGTCCTCATCCAGTGCGAACAGGTCGGTGCCATGCAGCAACACGCTGCCGCTGCTCGGCACGTCCAGCCCGGCGAGCAGGCCAAGCAAAGTGGACTTGCCGGAACCCGATGCGCCGACGATGGCGAGGCTTTCGCCTGCTTCCACTGCGAAGGAGACATCCTGCAGGATGACCAGCGGCTGGTCGCCGCTCATCACTTGCTTGGTAAGCCCTGCTGCTTGCACGATAGTCGCCATGAAAACTTCCTCGAATTCGTTCACTGCTCAACGACAGTTTATCAGCCGGAGATGGATTTGCACGCGACGATCCGGCGGCGGATTTATTGTGCAGAAACCGAAATAAGTCATCCGCTGTAGAATGCCGAACATTCCCGCAACGCACAGCGCCACGTCATTCGATGCACCACCCTCATCTCGTCGTCTCCATCTCCGGCCACGGTTTCGGCCATGTCGCGCAGACTGCGCCCATCCTGAATCTGTTGCACGAACGCATGCCGCAGTTGCAGTTCACGGTGCGCTCCGCCGTGCCGCTCGGACATCTGCGATCGCGCATCCATGCGCCGTTCACCCATCTGCAAAGCGAGGGCGACATCGGCATGCTGATGTCCTCGGCGCTGGATGTCCGCATCGAGCAAAGCCGCGCGGCCTATCGCGCCTTCCATGCGGACTGGGACGCGCGCGTCGCGAACGAGGCGCGCCTGCTGCGCGAACTCGACGCCGACATGGTTTTTTCGAATGTGGGCTATCTGCCGCTGGCGGGCGCGCAACGGGCGGGCATCGCGAACGCGGCGCTGTGCTCGCTTAACTGGTTCGACATCTATCGTCACTACGCCAGCGACGACGACATCGCCGCGCAGATACACGACTGCTATGCCAGGGCCGACGCCTTCCTGCGCACCACACCCGGGATGGCAATGGAGACGCTGCCCAATCTCGTCACTGTGGCGCCCATCGCCGCCGTGGGCAAGGACAGGCGCGACGAGCTGGATCGTCACTTGAAACTGTCGAAGGAAGAAAAGCTGGTGCTGGTG
>JBQGEN010000384.1:0-4793 GCA_052039615.1 Sideroxyarcus sp.
GCGGGCGTCGTCTTCAGGGCTGTCGGGCGCAAGCAGCCCGCTCAACAGATCGAGCAACGTCGTCTTGCCGGAACCGGAAACGCCGACGATCGCCGTGGTCTTCCTCGCCGGGATGAGCAGTTGCCCGATGCGCAACGAGTGATGCGACTGCGGATGGCTGAAGCCGACCCGCTCGAACGCGATACCCTGTGTCAGCGGCACCGGCTCGCCCTGCGACATCACCGGATCGCGATGCGCCTCGCACGCATCCATCATTTTGCGCCATGCGGAAAACGCGGGCAGCATGTGCAGCAACTGCTGCCTGCCGCGCTGCAACTCGGCGAGCTGCGGCAACATGCGCGCGAAGATCGCGATCATCACCAGCAAATGCGCAGTCGGCAACTCGAACCAGACCAGCGCCGCGTAGCTGACCACCGCCAGCGCCAGCGCCCCGCCCACCCGGTACACCGCCTGCACCCGGCTGTTGACCCGCTGGAAATCGATGAAGCGGTCGCTTACCTGTTCGACCTCGGCATCGAAGCGACGCACATTGCCTGCTTCCTCGCCGTGTATCTTGATGAGCTTCATCGCGGACAGGAACGCTTGTATCTGTCCGGACAAGTTGCGGTTCGCCTGGCTCAACATCTGCCCGCTCTGTTTCGCCACACCGTCCGCGCCGCGCAGCAACAGCCAGAGCGTCAGCCCCGTCGCCAGGGCCAGCAGCGTGAGCCAGGCCGAAAGCCACAACGCCACTGCAAGATAGGCCAGTCCCAGAACCGCCATCGCAAAAAATCGCAGCAGGAAATGCGTGCCGCTGCCGATGCGCTGCACCTCGCCAGTGAGCACGCTGACCAGCTCGCCGCTGTGCTGTCCGGCGAGAAAACTCCAGTTGGCGCGGGAAATCGCGGCATAAAGCGTCTTGCGCAGGTGATCGCCGAAACGCAGATACAAGGCATTGGATACGCGCTCGCGGTGCAGCGCAAGTTGCGATTGCAAAAAAACCAGCGCAACGAATATCAGTAGCGCGCTCTCGATATTCCACGCCATCCCGAACGAGGAAAAAAAATCGGCGAGTTGCAGCATCCAGCCCGGCTGCCCGCCGTCCTGCCCCAGCACACCGGCCAGGGAAAGCAGCGGCAGCAGCATCAGCAGCCCGGCCCCCTCGGTGAGTGCGGCAGCGAAGTTAAGCGCAACCGCGCGCCGGATCGCGGGCGGATCGAAACGCAGGAGCGCGCGCAGATAGCCGCCCATGCCGGCAGCGTAGCGCGTCGTTTTCAATTCGGTCTGGCCGCAGAGCGGCGGAAATATAAAGGCATCAGTCTCATTGGAAAGCCAAGTGCATATTTTCGGCGTGGGACTATGACAGAACAGCGAGCGACTCGGCAAGCACCGCAGCCAAACGGCGTCGATTGCGGCCACTCCTGCTGCATGCGATTATCCGGCGCATATCCAGACTCATATTTCCCGAATCGACGGAGACAATCATGTCTGATGCAGCGCAAGCAACTCCTGCCGGCGTAAAGCCGAACGATCTGACCGAATTGAGCCGCGTCGCCGGAGAGATCGTCGGCCCGGAAAAAGAACTGGGCGACCTGATCCCCCAAGCGACCGCATTGAGGGATCTGATCGAGAGACTGGCGAACTTCCGCATCGACCACGAGCACGACATCGCGGATGGCCAGACCCGGCTGGAGCACGGGCTTGCGATCTCACCCACGCTGGCCGCCATGTGCATGCACGAATTGTTCCGGACGCTCGCCTTCATCCGGGGATTGCATGAGGCCATCCATGACGCCGCGAACTCCCATCGCCCGGTTCGCGTCCTGTATGCCGGCTGCGGCCCCTACGCCTTGCTGGCCTTGCCGCTGATGACGGTATTTTCCCGCGAGGACGTCGTTTTCACATTGCTGGACATCCACCCGGAATGCCTCGAAAAAGCCCGCGCGCTGACAGACCTGCTCGGCCTCGCCCATTACCTGGGCGACTGCATCTGCGCGGATGCGACGCGCCACCAAATCCCGGCGGATAAAACGCCCGATGTCATCGTCAGCGAAACCATGGCCGTGACCCTGCGCAACGAGCCGCAGGTCGCCATCGCCCGGCACTTGCTGACCCAGGCTCCCGCCGCGCTCATGGTCCCGCAGTCCGTCAGCGTCGGGGTATGCCTGCTCGACTGGTCGCGCGAACATGTTTCCATGCCCGCCGATCATGTCGGCGAATTCCCCGAACCCGATCGGGACCGGATATATCTTGGAAAAATCTTCGAGCTGAATGCCGCCGGCATCCGGAGCTGGGAAGGCATCGAAGGCGACGCCCTGCCCGCCGGAAAAGTAAAGATCCCCTCGCCGCTGGAAAGCAGATACAGGCCGCACCTGATGACCGATATCGTCGTTTACGGCAAACACCGCTTGCAGAACTACGATTGCAGCCTGACCCTACCGCAACGCCTGCGCGGCAAGATCGAAGCGGGAGACGAGTTGCAGTTCCGCTACCGACTGGGCAACCATCCCGTGCTCGTGCATGAAGTGGCCCCCAAGGAAACCGGCATATAACGAAACCCGGATATAACAAATCCGGCGACAAGGCGCACTAGCTGCCATTAACCACATAAATCATAATGGGATTGCACATAAGCACATTCCCATGATTGAATCCCCGGCGCTGCCGGATCGACATGAACGGCAACGGGTATTCGACTCGACGTGTCATAACAACAAAATGGGGGCGGAAATGGGTGAGTGGTTCGTAGGAGAAATTCGGAATTTTTCATTCGGGCAGGTGCAGGGCAACCCCGCACCGGCGGGCTGGCTGCCTTGCGATGGCCGCTCGTTGCAGATCAACCAGTATGCGGCGCTTTACAGCCTGCTCGGCACCGCCTTCGGCGGCACCGCGACGACCTTCAACCTGCCGGATTTGCGCGGGCGGGTTGCGGTCAGCCAGGGCGTGAACGCGCAAGGCAAAGTCTATACGCGGGGCAAAGCGGGCGGCGCGGAAGCGGTCACGCTCACCGCGGAACAGTTGCCGCCGCATAACCATCAGTTTGCGGCAAGGGCCGAAGCGGGCGCCGTTACCGGCGTGGCGGGCAACGTCGTCTCGACATCGGGCACGAGCCCGGCAATCACTGCGCCCCAGCCGCTTTACGCAGCGCCCGGCGCACAGGTTCCGCTGAACCCGGGCAGCGTGTCCATGGCCGGCGGCGCTGCCGGACACCAGAACATGCAACCCTACACGGTGACCAACTTCTGCATCGCGACGTCCGGCATTTATCCGTCGCGCCCGTAACCCCAGACAACATTCGAGAAAAGGATAAACAACATGGATCCATACACCGGAGAAATTCGCATCTTTGCCGGAAATTACGCGCCAGTGGACTGGCAGCTCTGCGACGGCTCCGCACTGCCCGTCAACGACTACCAGGCGCTATTCAGCCTGATCGGCACCTATTACGGCGGCGACGGCGTCAACACCTTCAAGGTGCCGGATTTGCGCGGTCGCCTCGCCATCAGCCAAGGCCAGGGGCCGGGACTCAGCGCCAGAGCGCTGGGACAACAAGGCGGAACGGAACTCGCCGCGCTGGATGCCTCGAGCATGGCGGCCCACACCCACGCGCTCAACACCGCCGGCGCAAACGCGAACACGCCGACGGCGGGCCCGGGCGTGACCTTCGCCAACACCGTCAGCCCCAACACCATGTACGTCAACGATGGAGCGACGCCGGCGCCGACCACGGCCAACCCGGCGGCAAACACCATCGCCGTCGCAGGCGCGGGGCAAACGCACGACAACATCATGCCCTGCATGGCGTTCAATTACATCATCTGCCTGAACGGAATCTATCCGCAGGCTCAATAAGGGAGAAACGTCATGGACGCATTCGTCGGAGAAATCCGCGCTTTTACCTATTCCTTCGTGCCGCTGGGCTGGCTGGCCTGCAACGGGCAACCCGTGCCGGTCGTGCAGAACCAGCAGTTGTACGCCATCATCGGCAACACTTACGGCGGCGACACCTCGGCGTTTAACCTGCCCAACCTGAACGGCGCCGCCATCGTGGGCGCAGGAAACGGCCCCGGCCTCTCGCCATGGACTCTCGGGCAAACGGACGGAGCCGAGTCCGTGGCGTTGACCTCCGCGGCTCAACTGCCCCCCCATAACCACACCCTGACGATGGAAGTCGTTGCTGCAGCGAATGCCCAGGCCAACACCTCGGCGGCACCCGTGGTCAACAAGTCCTGGTTGTCGCGTGCGCAACAAGTCACCGGCCCCGCCACGGCCAACCCCATCCCCAGTTTCACCAAACCCGCTGCGGGGGCG
This sequence comes from Sideroxyarcus sp., assembly GCA_052039615.1. Taxonomy (GTDB): domain Bacteria; phylum Pseudomonadota; class Gammaproteobacteria; order Burkholderiales; family Gallionellaceae; genus Sideroxyarcus. Next base: position 4,291 of record JBQGEN010000384.1, read on the forward strand.
GATGTGGACACGACGCTGCATCCTGCGACCGTGGGGACGGTCGGAAACGCGGTGCCGCACGAGAACCGCCAGCCTTACCTGACCCTGGTGTATTGCATCTGCACCGAAGGGACGTGGCCGCCCAGGCCCTGACGGCTGCCGCCCCCGCCCGCACGGCGGGGGCGGCTCGCCCAGCGCGAGCACCCCGCTGTTGTGCAATGCCGCAGGGTTAGGCATAATTTGCGCTCAATTCATCGCGTTTATCGCGGAAACCGGGCGGGACCGGAAATCCGCACAGACGAAAACAGGGATAACATCATGGAAAAAATGCATACCGAACCCGGCTCCGTTGCCGATCTCGAAGTTCATGCAGCCCCCCGCAAAGCGTGGCATGCGCCCGCCGTGCGCTGGCTCGACGTTCGCGAAACCCAAAACGGCTGGGGCGGCGCGGTAGACGGTTTCCCCGGTACCTCAATGACCGCCTCCTGATTGGCGTTTCAAAATAGTCCTGCATGTCCATTGCC
>JBQGEN010000385.1:0-2541 GCA_052039615.1 Sideroxyarcus sp.
ACAGCGGCATACTGGATGCGTTGCAGTCCTTCAGCTTGCCGGTATGCAGCGACCGCGCCGTGGTGCACGGGGCGCAGGCATTGGCGGAGTTCCACCAGCGCATCGCCGCCAAGCGCGACGCGCTGCCGTTCGACATCGACGGCGTGGTGTACAAGGTCAACAGCCTGGCGCTGCAAGCTGAACTCGGTTTCGTCTCGCGCGAACCGCGCTGGGCGGTGGCGCACAAATATCCGGCGGAGGAGCAGCTCACCGTGTTGCGCGACATCGAGGTGCAGGTCGGCCGCACCGGCAAGCTCACGCCGGTGGCCAAGCTGGAGCCGGTGTTCGTCGGCGGCACCACGGTCAGCAATGCCACCTTGCACAACGAGGACGAGATCCGGCGCAAGGATGTGCACATCGGCGACACGGTAATCGTGCGCCGTGCGGGCGACGTGATCCCGGAAGTGGTCGGTGTGCTGCCGGAGCGGCGTCCTGCCGGGGTCGTGCCTTTCGTCATGCCAGCGTCCTGCCCGGTGTGCGGCAGCCATGCGGTGCGCGAGGAAGGGGAAGTGGACTGGCGCTGCACCGGCGGCCTGTTCTGCGCCGCGCAGCGCAAGCAGGCCATCCTGCATTTCGCCGGACGGCGCGCGATGGATATCGAGGGCTTGGGCGACAAGCTGGTGGATCAATTGGTGGACGAGCACATCATCCGTTCGCTGCCCGACCTGTATCGCCTCGATGTGGCGACGCTGGCTCGACTTCCGCGCATGGCCGAGAAAAGTGCGCAGAACCTGGTGGACGCGCTGGAGAAGAGCAAGCGCACCACGCTCAACCGCTTTCTGTTCGCGTTGGGCATCCGGCATGTCGGCGAAAGCACGGCCAAGGACCTGGCGCGGCATTTCGGCGGGCTGGAGGCGATCATGCAGGCCACCCCGGAACAACTGCTGGCCGTTCCCGACGTGGGGCCGGTGGTGGCGCAGAGCATCGTCGATTTCTTCGGCGAGGCGCACAACCGCGATGTGGTGCAGCAGTTGCGCGCGCAGGGGCTGCACTGGGAAGAACATGCAGGCGTCAGCATGCAGGCCTTGCCGCTGTCGGGCAAGACTTTCGTGCTTACCGGAACGCTCGCCAGCCTGAGCCGCGATGAGGCAAAATCGCGGCTGGAGGCACTGGGCGCGAAAGTGGCGGGCTCGGTGTCGAAGAAGACCGACTGCGTGGTGGCAGGCGCTGAAGCAGGCAGCAAGCTCGACAAGGCGCTGGAACTCAATGTGCCGGTGTGGAACGAGCAACAGTTGTTGGACGAATTCGAAAAACAGGTGAATAGATCATGAGGAAAAGAATAACCAAAGCCGTATTTCCGGTAGCCGGCCTGGGTAGCCGCTTCCTGCCAGCTACCAAGGCCACGGCCAAGGAGATGCTCCCGGTCGTCGACAAGCCGCTGATCCAGTACGCGGTAGAAGAGGCGGTAGCGGCGGGCATCACCGACATGGTGTTCATCACCGGCCGCAACAAGCGCGCCATCGAGGACCATTTCGACAAAGCCTATGAACTGGAAGCGACGCTGGAAGAGCAGGGCAAGAAGGAGTTGCTGCGCGTGGTGCAGTCCGTTGTGCCGAAAAACGTGAACTGCATCTACATCCGCCAGTCCGAGCCGCTGGGCTTGGGACATGCGGTGCTGTGCGCCAGGCCGGTTATCGGGGACGAGGCATTCGCGGTGATCCTGGCCGACGATTTGATCGACGGCGAACCGCCCATCGTCAGGCAGATGGTGGACGTGTTTGCCCAATACCAGTGTTCCATCCTCGGCGTGCAGGACGTGCCGCGTGCGCACACCAAGCAATACGGCATCGTCAGCAGCACCAACCTGGCCACGGATATCGAGAAGGTTCACGGCATCGTGGAAAAGCCGGCGCCCGAAGACGCGCCATCCACGCTGGCAGTGGTAGGGCGTTATATCCTGACCCCGCGCATCTTCCATCATCTTGAACACGTCAAACCCGGCGCGGGCGGCGAGATACAGCTGACCGACGGTATCGATGCCTTGATGAGAGATGAAAGATTGCTGGCCTACCGCTTCAACGGCGTCCGCTATGACTGCGGCTCCAAACTGGGCTATTTGCAGGCGCAGGTTGCATACGGGTTGAGGCATGCGGATCTGCGCGAGGAATTTGCCGCCTATCTGAAGACGGTCAGCTGATGCTGTCGAACAGCGAGGCCCGTACCGTGCTGGCAGAGGCCGAGCTGATTCGCTCCGCAGATGAGGTGCAGGCCGCCGTGCGCCGCGTTGCGGACGAGATCAACGCGGCGCTGGGCGGACGCCATCCGCTGGTGCTGTCGGTGATGGGCGGTGCGGTGATATTTACCGGGCAGTTGCTGCCGCAGCTCGACTTTCCGCTGGACTTCGATTACCTGCATGTCTCGCGCTACGGCAACGAGCAGCAGGGCGGCGTACTGCAGTGGAAGGTCGCACCGCGCGAGAATGTGGCGGGCCGCGAGGTGCTGGTGCTGGACGACATCCTCGACGAGGGCAAGACGCTGCATGCGATCAGGCAGCGCGTGCTG
>JBQGEN010000386.1:0-1933 GCA_052039615.1 Sideroxyarcus sp.
CCGTTTCAGTTGCCTGAACCTTCGTCTGCTGTTGTATCCATTGCGGAAGTTCTAATCTCTTTGGCGCGCCCGAAGGGATAAATCTGGGCACTGGCAAGAAGTCATTACATTGCTCAACTAGCAGGCATCAGGCGCTTTTTATTGCACTAATCTGAGCTTTAAGTGCCTCTAATGCCTTAAGTATTCCTTCTTCTATCTCAGGATTTCCTTGAATCGCATTGAGCACTCCAGTCATTGTTTCCAGCAATGCAGGCGTTGGAACAACCAAGGTTGCCGTTGAAGTAAAGGTATTTGGCCCCGTCTCCATGGCCAGAGTAAGCCTAGATACTGCTGCTCCAAAGCCTGCATTAATAATCCTGTCCGCATATATAACTTGCGGCAAACCATTTGACTCAATTACCTTTACTGGTGGATTCATTGGCTGCTGTCCCATCATATCTCCTTATTTTTTGCGACTTGAACGTGCAGCTTATGTGGCACGCGCAGTCCATTTTGAATTAGGTTAGTTGATATCGCTGCTGGCAGCATGTGTGTTGCCACATCGGGTATTTTGACATTCCCGAACACGCTGGTATCAAAACTAAAATAACTTTCCTTTGCCTTGCCTGTAATTAAATCGACGGCAACTTCGCCCGCCGATTGCATCACAATAGGCAAATTGAGAGTTCGCAAACTCTCGACAGGCAGATTTGTTTCTTCTTTTCTCTGGATTTGCCAAGGTTGTTTAGGTCTTGGTTCGTCAGGTCCGTGGAAAATCACGTCAAAGTCATATCCCAATAGCCCAGAGAATTCACAGATGGTTTTGATTGTAAGATTGTTATTGCCCGAGAGAACTTTTGTTATACGACTTTTCTGCCATCCAAGTTCCTCAGCCATGTCAGAACGAGTTTTCCGGCTGTGAAGCATTAAGGCCGTTAGCTGCGTTGCCACAGCATCTTTCTTAACTTCAAATGCAGTTAGTGGTTCAAGTCCACCAAACATTTCTTCCGCAGTTTTTCTCGGCTTTGTCGCAACAACTGATTTTGAATTTGTCATATTACCCTCGATTCAAAAATCGCTGGATTTGAATACTGCAAAACGCTGCGCGCAATATCTTCGAGTTCATTCTTTTCACTTTGGCACAACTCATTTTTGAGTTTCGGTCTAGTCTTTAAGATGACAATTGTTTTGTTCGGTGGAAGGTAACAAAAATAGACACGAATATTTCCGGCTCTTATCCGGTAAATTGTGTGCAGCTCCTGTTTTTTGTGCAGGTCCTTGTTAAGATCAAACGTATGTACGTCATGGCATTTTTTCTCGTCATATTGATCTTTTATTGGAAAGCCAGTTTGCGCTTTACCTAAAAGCGTTAAGTAAGCCTTCTTTGCATGAACTTCGTCTTCGTCTCCTAGCTCGCTGACATCTCTATAGGTAGTAGAAGACCCAACATGTGGACCTATACAAATATGGTAGACCTTCCAACTCTCAGGAAAATCCTCTAATGCCTTTAAAGGCTCTGGATGTCCAAATTTTAGCCGGGTAAAGTAAAGCTGCATTTATGTTAACTTATAAGTGAATTATATAGCAACAACTCCGCGAATAGAGGAAAAGGTAATCCACGATTGGTCGCTCGCATTTGTTCCTAATTCCCCGCCCAAGTAACCCGGGGGCTCTAAATACATCAACTCGGAATCTAACACCAAAATTTCCCTACTGCGAGAACGGAAAAAGCTTTGACCGCGGAGCCGTGCTGGTGTACCGCGCTGGTTCGCCCGAAGAGATTAAGAACTTCCGCAATGGATACGACAGCAGACGAAGGTTCAGGCAACTGAAACGGCAGCAATGGCCGAGGAGCAGTCGCCGGCTGGTGCCGTCAGCCGTAGCGGCGTTGTGCTTCTACCGCGAGGCCTGCGCCGATGCTGCCGAACAAGTCGCCTTCTATACGCCGTGCCTG
>JBQGEN010000387.1:0-3532 GCA_052039615.1 Sideroxyarcus sp.
ACCTGGAAGGCTGGTATCTGTCCAGCGCCCTGTATAAAAACTGACATGACGCAACTGTTGCTGGGTATCGCGCCGGAGTGGAGCCCCACGCTGGACAACTTCGTTGCTGGGCGCAATGTCGAGCTGCTTTCCGCCTTGCGCCAGGTGCTGGCCACGGCTGAGGGCGAACGCGCCTTATATGTCTGGGGCGAGACCGGCAGCGGCAAGAGCCACCTGCTGCAAGCCGCGGTCGCGCATGCACGGGCGGTGGGGCAGGCGGTGGTCTATGCCTGCGGCGAAGTGCCGGAAGCCACGCAGGTGGTGGTGGTGGATGATGTTGAAGCACTGGATGACGCGGCGCAAGTCGCCCTGTTCGCGCTATACAACCGTATGCGCGAGAACGGTGGCGTGCTGCTGGTGAGCGGCACGCAAGCACCGGCATTCCTACAGTTGCGCGACGACCTGCGCACCCGTCTGGGCTGGGGGTTGGTGTACCAGGTGCACGCGCTGAACGATGACGAGAAGGCAGAGGCTTTGCGTCAGCATGCACTGGCGCGGGGGTTCGAACTGCCGCACGAAGTGACCACCTATCTGCTGCGCCACGGGAGACGCGATCTGCCCGCGCTGCTGGCGACGCTGGATGCATTGGACGAACATTGCCTGCGCCTGAAGCGCGTTGCCTCGGTGCCGCTGCTGAAGGAAGTGATGCGGACCTGAAGGTGGCGATCATGGCATGTCCTGTTTGACAAAGTCTTGAGGGTCCATTAGTTTGCGCGGCCGCAGAAAAATCACCTAGAGGATTGAAAGAGTTTGATGATGAAAGCGAAATTGCTGGTATTGGCGCTGTGCGGGTCGTTCGCGACCGCTGCGCATGCTGATGGAACGGGCGTCTATGTGAACGGCGGCACCACCGGCTTCGGCCTGGGACTGGCGACCGGCTCGAACGACCTGACGGGGCGGCTGAGCTACGATACCTGGAGCCGGACCTTTACCCAGAGCGACAGCAACGGCAATTACAACGTCGACCTGAAGCTGCAAAACATCTCCGCACTGGTGGACTGGTATCCGTTCGGCGGCGCGTTCAGAACCACTCTGGGCCTGGTCGCAAACGGCAACAAGGCGACGTTGAACCCCACCTCCGTAAGCGGGACCTACACCTTTAACGGCGTGACTTACAACGCCAGCGATGTGGGCTCCTATTCCGGCGAGATGAAGTTCAACAGCACGGCGCCTTATCTGGGCATCGGCTGGGGCAATCCGGTTGCGAAGGCCAAGACCTGGGGGTTCGTGAGCGATATCGGCGTGCTGTTCCAAGGCTCACCCAAGATCACCAGCACCGCCACTTGCAGTGCAGCGCTTACCCCGACGCAATGTGCGCAACTGCAGAGCGACGTGGCTGCGGGCGCCGCACAGCTGGAAAGCGACCTGAAGAACTACAAGTATTATCCGGTCATCTCGATCGGCCTGTCTTACCATTTCTGATCCATTCAGGATCGGCAAAGACCGGGGCCTGCAGGGATGCAGGCCTTTATTGTTGCTAGGAGAGCGTTGTGAATCTGGCTTTATTCGATCTGGACAATACCCTGCTGGCCGGCGACAGCGACTTTGAGTGGTCGCAGTTCCTGATCGAGCAGGGAGTGCTCGACCGCGAGTTGTTCGAGGCAAAGAACCTTGCGTTCTACGAGCAGTACAAGGCGGGAACCCTGGATATCCGCGAGTTCCTCGATTTCCAGCTGAAGCCGCTGTCGCGCCATGCGCGCAAGGTGCTGGACGAGTGGCACGAGGAGTTCATGCGCCGCAAGGTGCGCCCGATGATGACGGCCAAGGGGCGCGAATTGGTGCAGAAACACCGGCAGGCTGGGGATGTCTGCGTGATTGTCACCGCCACCAACAGCTTCGTGACTGCACCCATCGCGCGCGAGTTCGGAGTGGCGCACCTCATCGCCACCGACCCGGAAGAGAAGGATGGCGAATTCACCGGGAACGTCGCCGGCGTGCCGAGCTTCCGCGATGGCAAGGTGGTGCGCATGGAGCACTGGCTGGCGGCGCACGGCTGGAGCTGGGGCAGTTTCGAAGAAACCTGGTTCTACAGCGATTCGCTCAACGATCTGCCGCTGCTCTCCAGGGTCAAACATCCGGTCGCCGTCGATCCCGACGCGACCTTGCGCGCACATGCCGAAACTCAAGGCTGGGCGGTCATTTCCCTGCGATAGATCAAAACTCGCGCAGCGATTCGTTTGCCCTTTCTCCCGCCTGCGCAGGGGGGGAGAGCGTAGCGAGGGGGATTTGGATAGGGGGCTGGCGAGGTTTTACCGCCAGTGAGGGGAGGGTCTCCGGGGGCGGTGTATAATTCCGCCCATCGCCGCAATCCCTTGCGGCGATTTCAACTTTTCTGACGATGATAAAAAGACTGATCAAACGGGTATTCGGAAAGACAGCTCCGGTGCGCAAGGCCGGTGCGGTGCACGTGATCCCCTATGCGGAGCATAAGGTGAGCCGCGACGGCATCAGCTACGGTGCAAAACGCGTCACTGACGGCTTGCAGGCGGCGGGCTTTCAGGCCTTCGTGGTCGGCGGTGCGGTGCGCGATTTGCTGCTGGAGCGCGAACCCAAGGATTTCGACGTGGCAACCGACGCCACGCCGGAAGAAGTGAAGCGCGTGTTCCGCCGCGCCCGCATCATCGGGCGGCGCTTCCGCCTGGTGCACGTGATGTTCGGCGAGGAGACGGTAGAAGTATCCACCTTCCGCCGCGCCATCGACGCCGAGGATGCCGAGACCGACGAGCACGGCCGCATCCTGCGCGACAACGAGTTCGGCGACCAGGAACAGGATGCCGCACGCCGCGATTTCACCGCCAACGCGCTGTTCTACGATCCCTCCACGCAGGAGATATTCGACTACCACAACGGCTATGCCGACATCCGCGCCAACACGCTGCGCATGATCGGCGACCCGGAAGTGCGCTATCGCGAAGACCCCGTGCGCATGCTGCGCGCGGTACGGCTCTCGGCCAAGCTGGGGATGAAGCTGGACCCGGCTACTGCTGCGCCCATCTCCAAGATGAAGGAGCTGCTGAGCAACGTGCCCGAGGCGCGCCTGTTCGACGAGATGCTCAAGCTGTTGCTGTCGGGCCATGCGCTGCAGTGCATCAAGAAGCTGCGTGCCATGCATCTGCATCACGGCCTGTTGCCGATGCTGGACGTGATTCTAGAGCAGCCGATGGGCGAGAAGTTCGTCATGCTCGCCCTGCAGAACACCGACCAGCGCATCGCCGAAGAGAAAGCCACTTCGCCCGCCTTCCTGTTCGCCGCGCTGCTGTGGCACGAGGTGCTGGCGGACTGGAAGGCCAGGCAGGATGCGGGCGAGAAGCCGATCGGCGCGATGCATGCGGCGATGGATGAGGTGCTGGACCGGCAGCGTGCGCAACTCGCCATCCCGCGCCGCTACGATACGGTGATGAAGGAGCTGTGGCTGCTGCAGCCGCGCTTCGAGCAACGCGGCGGGCAGCGCCCCATGCGCCTGCTGGCGTTGCCGCGTTTCCGCGCCGCCTAC
>JBQGEN010000388.1:0-2247 GCA_052039615.1 Sideroxyarcus sp.
TCATCGACGCGATCAATAGCTGCAAGGAAGTCAGCACCTTCATCCCGGCGCTGGCCTACAGCTTCGCGCGCAATCCCGCCGAGGTGGTGGTGGGGCACGAAGAGCGCGCGGCGGGCGAATCCAAGTATTCGATGTACAGCCTGATCCGCCTCAATTTCGACCTGATGACCAGCTTCTCGCTGGTGCCGTTGCAGATGTTCTCCATGCTGGGGATGCTGATCTCGGTCTTCTCCGGCCTGTTCTTCGTGTTCCTGGTGGTGCGCCGCCTGATTATCGGTCCCGAGGCGGAAGGCCTGTTTACGCTGTTCGCGCTGATGTTCTTCATGATCGGCATCGCGCTGTTCGGCATCGGCCTGCTGGGCGAATACATCGGCCGCATCTATCAGCAAGTGCGTCATAGACCGCGCTACCTGATCGAGGCGGTGCTGGAACAATCCGAGAAGCCGAAGCGCGCGCGCCAGCCCAAGGCTGCGACCGAGCCGGCAACCGACTTGTTCGCGGATGGCGAGGAATGAGCCGCGCCGTTGTTTTTGCCTACCATAACGTAGGGTACCGTTGTCTGAATGTGCTCTTGGCGCACGGCGTGGACGTGGCGCTGGTGGTGACGCATCGCGACAATCCGAAAGAGACCATCTGGTTCGAGAGCGTGCAGAAGCTGGCGGAGCTGCACGGCATCCCGACCATCACGCCGGACAACCCGAACGTGGCAGAAGTGGAGGAACGGATACGCGCTTTGCAGCCGGATTTCTTCTTCTCCTTCTACTACCGCGAGATGCTCAAGGCGCCGCTGCTGGCCATTCCCGGGCGCGGCGCACTGAATATGCACGGCTCGCTGCTGCCGAAATATCGCGGGCGTGTGCCGGTGAATTGGGCGATAATCCGCGGCGAAACGGAAACCGGCGCGACGCTGCACTACATGACCGAGAAGCCGGACAACGGCGACATCGTGGCGCAGCAGGCGGTGCCCATCCTGCCCAATGACACCGCGCATGAGGTGTTCCAGAAGGTCACCGTGGCGGCCGAGATGGCACTGAACGACGTGTTGCCGGCGCTGTTGGTGGGGAAGGCCAAAGCCGAGAAACAGGACCTGAGCAAGGGCGCGTATTTCGGCGGGCGCAAGGCCGAGGATGGCGTCATCAACTGGGCACAGTCGGCGCAGGAGATACACAACCTGGTGCGCGCCGTCGCGCCGCCGTATCCCGGTGCGACGACACAAGTGATGGGAAAGCCCATGCGCATTTTGCAGACGCTGGTGACGAAATGCACAGTGGCGGGGAAGGCGCAGCCAGCCTTGTACGTAAAAGAGGGCAAGGTCTATGCGATCTGTGGCAGTGGCGTGTTGCGCATAGTGCGCTTCGAGCTTGATGGGGCGGAAATGAACGCGGCGGAGTTCGCGGCAAAGTACGGTACGGAAAAATTTGAATTCAATCGTTGAGGAAAAAGAAATGAAGAAAGTCCTGATTCTGGGTGTGAACGGTTTCATCGGTCACCATCTGTCCAACCGCATCCTGGCCACCACCGACTGGGAAGTCTACGGCATGGACATGAGCACCGACCGCATCTCCGACCTGATCGGCAAGCCGCGCTTCCACTTCTTCGAGGGCGACATCACCATCAACAAGGAATGGGTCGAGTACCACGTCAAGAAATGCGACGTGATCCTGCCGCTGGTCGCCATCGCCACACCGGCCACCTACGTCAAACAGCCGCTGCGTGTGTTCGAACTGGACTTCGAAGCCAACCTGCCCATCGTGCGTGCCTGCGTGAAGTACAACAAACACCTGGTGTTCCCCTCGACTTCCGAAGTCTACGGCATGTGCCACGACGAGGAATTCGACCCGGAGAATTCCGAACTGATCTGCGGCCCGATCAACAAGCCGCGCTGGATCTACTCCAACTCCAAGCAGCTGATGGACCGCGTGATCTGGGGCTACGGCATGCAGGACAACCTGAACGTCACCCTGTTCCGTCCGTTCAACTGGATCGGCGCCGGTCTGGACTCCATCAATACACCGAAGGAAGGCAGCTCGCGCGTGGTGACCCAATTCCTAGGCCACATCATCCGCGGCAACAACATTAGCCTGGTCGACGGCGGCCACCAGAAACGCGCCTTCACCTACATCGACGACGGCATCGACGCATTGATGCGCATCATCGAGAACAAGGGCGGCGTTGCCACCGGCAAGATATACAACATCGGCAACCCGAGCAATAACCACTCCATCCGCGATCTGGCCGACATGATGA
>JBQGEN010000389.1:0-1516 GCA_052039615.1 Sideroxyarcus sp.
GTACGGTAGTTGATGGTCTCCGGCTTCTTCACTTCGCCGTAGGACCAGGAACGGATCTTCTCGGGAGAGGCCAGACCGATCTTGATCGTGTCGAACTCTTCCTTCTGCGTGACCTGCTTGAATAGATCGAGCAATGCTTTCATGTGTGACTCCTTTTATCCTTTGTCAGCGGCTTAGTGGCGTTCCATATCGATGTCGATACCCAGCGTGCGGATTTCCTTGGTGAGCACGTTGAACGACTCCGGCATGCCCGCGTCGATCTTGTGATCGCCCTTGACGATGTTCTCGTACACCTTGGTGCGTCCGTTGACGTCGTCCGACTTGACCGTGAGCATTTCCTGCAGGGTGTAAGCGGCGCCGTAAGCTTCCAGCGCCCACACTTCCATCTCACCGAAGCGCTGGCCACCGAACTGCGCCTTGCCGCCCAGCGGCTGCTGCGTGACCAGGCTGTACGGGCCGGTCGAACGCGCGTGCATCTTGTCGTCAACCAAGTGGTGCAGCTTCAGCACGTGCATGTAACCCACGGTGACCTTGCGGTCGAAAGCATCGCCGGTGCGCCCGTCGTACAACTGGATCTGGCCGGAACGCGGCAGATCGGCCAGTTCCAGCAGGTCCTTGATCTCCTCTTCGCTGGCACCGTCGAACACCGGGGTCGCGAACGGCACGCCTGCCTTCAGGTTGCGGCACAGCTCGAGAACTTCCTCGTCGGTGAAGGTGGCGATCTCGTCGGCTTCATCGCCTTTGTAGATCTTGCTCAGGAACTTGCGCACGTCAGCGATCTTGGCTTGCGCTTCCAGCATCAGGCCGATCTTCTTGCCCAGACCCTTTGCCGCCCAGCCCAAGTGAACTTCCAGCACCTGACCGATGTTCATACGCGACGGCACGCCCAGCGGGTTCAGCACCACGTCCACCGTGGTACCGTCGGCCATGCGCGGCATGTCTTCCACCGGCACGATGCGCGACACCACGCCCTTGTTACCGTGACGGCCGGCCATCTTGTCGCCAGGCTGCAGGCGGCGCTTGACGGCCACATATACCTTGACCATTTTCTGCACGCCAGCTTGCAGCTCGTCGCCCTGCGTCAGCTTCTTCTTCTTCAGCTCGAATGCGGCGTCGAATTCGACACGCTTCTGCGCCAGACCTTCCTTGACCTGCTCCAGTTGCGAAGCCGCTTCGTCGCTGGCCAGACGGATGTCGAACCAGTGGTGGTGTTCCAGACTGGACAGGTAATCCTTGCTCAGCTTGGTACCCTTTGCCAGTTTCTTCGGACCGCCGTTGGCCACTTTGTTCAGCAGCAGTTTTTCCAGACGCGCGAACACGTCGGCTTCGACGATGCGCATCTGGTCCGCCAGGTCTTTCTTGTAGCGGTTCAACTCGTCGTCAATGATCTGCTGGGCGCGCTTGTCGCGCTGCAGGCCTTCGCGAGTGAACACTTGCACGTCGATGACGGTACCGGAGATGCCGGCTTTCACGCGCAGCGAGGTGTCCTTCACGTCGGAGGCCTTCTCGCCGAAGA
>JBQGEN010000390.1:0-19239 GCA_052039615.1 Sideroxyarcus sp.
GGAAGAGTCCTGGGAGAAGGACGAGACCGTGGTGGCGCTGCGCGACAAGATCAAGGACGACCACCGGCGCATGGAGCAGGACCTCGCCACGCGCCGCCGCGACAACGAGATGGCGCGCAGCCAGACCGACGCGGCGCGCGAGCAATACATCGCCGTACTGAAGCACACCGTCAGCCGCTATGTGAAGAACCTCAAGGCGCTGGGCGACCTGGCGGGCATCAAGGTGGAGCACGAGCCGGTGGTGTTCGGCGACAACGACCTGTCGCTGGCGCAGGCGGGCCTGGTGGTGCGCTTCAACTTCGACGACAAGGGCTTCATGGGCATGAACGACGGCGACGCCTCCGGCGGCCAGCAGGTGATGAAGTCGCTGATCCTGCTGGTGGCGCTGATGATGGAAGAGTCGCGCCCCGGCGGCTTCGTCTTCATCGACGAGCCCTTCGCCCACCTCGACATCGTCAACATCGAGCGCGTGGCGAAGTTCCTCAAGGCCACCCGCGCCCAATACCTGCTCACCACGCCGGTCACCCACAATGTCGGCGTGTACGATCCGTCCATGCTCACGCTGGTGACGTTCAAGAAGAGACCGACGGACGCGTGGGCGCCGGGCGTGAAGGTGCTGGTGCGCGAGCGGGCGTGACCTGCAACCCGTCCAGAAAACCCCGTCCCTGTGCTATATTCACGCCGCCAAAATTCAACACATTAACCGATCATCATGAGCACCGAACCCAATATCCCAGCCCAAGACGAGAACCAGATCATCGCGGAGCGCCGCGCCAAGCTGAATGCGATCCGCGATAAAGGCGTCGCCTTCCCCAACGATTTCGAGCGCAAGCATCTGGCGGCCGACCTGCATGCCGAGTTCAGCGCGAAGACGCATGACGAACTGGAAGCATTGCAGTTCCCGGTGGCGGTGGCCGGACGCATGATGCTCAAGCGCGTGATGGGCAAGGCCAGTTTCGCCACCGTCCAGGACATGAGCGGCCGCATGCAACTGTTCGTCAGCAACGACATCACCGGCGAAGCGGCGCATGGCGAGTTCAAGCACTACGACCTCGGCGACATCCTCGGCGCCACCGGCGTGCTGTTCAAGACCAAGACCGGCGAGCTGTCCGTACGCGTGACGCAGGTGCGCCTGCTGACCAAGGCGCTGCGTCCGTTGCCGGAGAAGTTCCACGGCCTGACCGACCAGGAGCAGAAATACCGCCAGCGCTATCTCGACCTGATCACCAACGAGGACGCGCGCAAGGTGTTCATGACGCGCACCAAGATCATCCAGGCGATCCGCGAGTTCTTCATCCGCCACGGCTACCTGGAAGTCGAGACGCCGATGATGCACCCCATCCCCGGCGGCGCCTCGGCCAAGCCCTTCATCACGCACCACAACGCCCTCGATCTGCAGATGTACCTGCGCATCGCGCCCGAGCTGTACCTGAAGCGCCTGGTGGTGGGCGGCTTCGAGAAGGTGTTCGAAGTCAACCGCAACTTCCGCAACGAGGGGGTCTCCACCCGCCACAACCCCGAGTTCACCATGCTCGAGTTCTACGAGGCCTACCGCGACTATAAATATTTGATGGACTTCAGCGAGAGGCTGTTCCGCGAAGTGGCGCAGAAGGTGCTGGGCACCACCCTCATCAGCTATCAGGGCAAGGAACTGGACCTGGGCAAGCCATTCCACCGTCTGACCATGGTGCAGGCGATCCAGAAATACCATCCGCAGTTCACCGACGCGCAGTTGAACAACCGCGACTTCCTGATCAACGAACTGCAGGACCTTAAAGCCAAATACAAGCCGGAAGACGGCGTCGGCGGCCTGCAGCTGTCGCTGTTCGAGGAGCTGGCGGAATCGCACCTGTTCGAGCCAACCTTCATCATCGACTACCCCATCGAAGTCTCGCCGCTAGCACGCAGCAGCGATGCGCGCCCCGAGATCACCGAGCGCTTCGAGCTGTTCATCGTCGGGCGCGAGATCGCCAACGGCTTCTCCGAGCTGAACGACGCGGAAGACCAGGAGCGCCGCTTCGACGCGCAGGTCGCGGCCAAGGACGCGGGCGACGAGGAAGCCATGTTCAAGGACAACGACTTCGTGCGCGCGCTGGAATACGGCCTGCCGCCGACCGCCGGACAGGGCATCGGCATCGACCGCCTGGTGATGCTGCTCACCGACAGCGCCAGCATCCGCGACGTGATACTTTTCCCGCACATGCGCCCGGAGTAAAACAGGGCGATTAAAACTGCTACGCTCGGCATGACTGCGTTACACAAGGACTCAAAATGCTCATTTACTCAAATGTAAGTTCCGCTTCTTCGTCCCTGTGCGCCTTGCCCTGCCGTCACTCGCGACGTTTTTCTGCGCTCTTTTGAAAGCCATGCTCAGCACCGGCCTGCGCACCCGCCTGTTGCAGTTCTACCCCACGCTGGCCGAACTGCCCGCGGCGGAGCTGGACAAGTTGCTGGCGGATGCGACGGTGATGCCGCTGCCGGCTGGTGCATTGGTATTCGACGAAAACCAGCCTTGCCAGGGTTTTCCCATGCTGCTTTCCGGCAGCATTCGCGTCATCAAGGCGGCGCCGAACGGGCGGGAGCTGCAGCTCTACCGCGTCGTTCCCGGAGAAAGCTGCATCCTCACCAGCAGTTGCCTGCTGGGTCACACGCGCTATCAGGCACGCGGCATCGCCGAGCAGCCGGTCGATATGGTGCTGCTGCCTCCCGCCGTGTTCCACGCCCTGCTCGGCAGCCACGACAGTTTCCGCAGCTACGTGTTCCACCTGTTCTCCGACCGCCTTACCGACCTGATGCAACTGGTGTCCGCCGTCGCTTTCCAGAAGCTGGACCAGCGCCTCGCCGCCCTGCTCGTCGCCAAGCCCAGCCCGTTGCGCGCCACGCACCAGGCGCTGGCCGACGAGCTCGGCAGTGCGCGCGAGATGGTCAGCCGCCTGCTCAAGGGCTTCGCCGAGCAAGGCTGGGTGAAGCTGGGACGGGAGCAGATCGAAGTCACCGACACGGCCGCCCTCAAGCGCTTCGCCGAACTCTGAAACCGGCTGTGTGACCATTGTCACAGACAGCCCTCGGCTTTGCGCCTATCCTGCCTGCTCCTTACAACCGTCTCCAGGAGTGAAAAATGAAAATCAATGTTGGTAGCGCAGACCGCATCCTGCGCATCGTGGCTGGCCTGGTCCTCATCGCACTGACCGCCAACGGCATGCTCGGCGTCTGGGGATGGATCGGCGTCGTGCCGTTGCTGACCGGCATCTTCAAATTCTGCCCGGCCTATTCCATCTTCGGCCTGAACACCTGCCCGATGGAAAAGAAATAATCCTGTCTCACACCAATCCTGCCCGACCGCGAGGCCGGGCATTTTTTATTGAGGAAAACACCATGCGCAAGAAAATGATCCTGTCCGCCCTGCTCGCTGTCTTTACCGCTCCGGCATTGGCCGATGACGTCGCCAAGTATCAGCAAGAGAGCCGCGCCATCGTCGGGCCCTTCATGCAGCAACTGATGGCCGAGAACAAAAAAGCCATCACCGAGAATGGCCCGGTATCCGCCATCAAGGTCTGCAAGGACATCGCCCCGAAGATGGCTGGCGATCTCTCCCGCCAGCACGGCATCAAGCTCACCCGCGTCAGCCTGAAGGTACGCAACCCGCTGCTGGGCACACCGGACGAATGGGAGCAGAAGACGCTGAAGCAATTCGAGGCGCGCCTGGCCAAGGGGGAAAAGCCTGAGACGCTGGAGGCCGCCGAGATCGTGAACGAACCCGCCGGCACCTACTTCCGCTACATGAAAGGCGTCGTGCTGCAGGCCGGTTGTGTCGCCTGCCACGGCCCTGCCGATCAGATCGACGCTGCGGTGAAAGCGCGTCTGGCCGAGGACTATCCGCACGACCAAGCGACCGGCTATGCCGCCGGACAGGTTCGCGGCGGCGTCAGCATCAAACGCCCCCTGTAATCAGGTTCGAATGACATCAGGCCCTGCGATGCTCTCGCAGGGCCTGATGTTTTTTTACCCGCCGGATTCGCCGCGTTTCTTCAGCAGGAACAGGATCAACGAGCGCAACTTGGCTGGGCGCACCGGCTTGTGCAGCAAATGGAGTCCGCGCTCTTTCGCGGCCAGCAGAATCTGGGGCGCAGTATCACCGCTCACCAGGATGAATGCGGGAGGTTCCTCGCAGCGCTCGCTGAGGCGATCGGCAAGTTGCAGGCCGTTGCCATCGGGCAAACGGTAATCGCAGATCACCAGGTCGAAATGCGATTCCGCGTATTTCTCCCGGATCTCCTGCAGATTCTCTCCGGTCGAGACATCGCAGCCCCATGACTCGAGGATGCCGGCGGTACTGGTCCGCACCAGCATGTCGTCATCCACCACCAACACCCTGAGGCCATCGAATCGGTCCGCCTTGGGCAGCGCTGCATCCGGCGTCCGAGTCCCGGCGCGCAACTCGTCCGGACCGAGCATGCGCGGGACCGTGACGGAGAAAGTGGAGCCGCGATTCAGCGCCGAACGCAGCAGCAGCGGATGATGCAGCAGCCTGGTGAGACGTTCCACGATGGCGAGGCCCAGGCCGATGCCCTTGCTGCGGTCGCGCGCGCTGTTCGCCAACTGCACGAATTCGCGGAAGATGTTCTGCTGCTCTTCCGGCGGAATGCCGATGCCGTTGTCGCGCACCTCGATGCGCAGGTCATCGCCGCGCCGGCGACAGGCAAGCAGCACCGTGCCGTTCTGCGGCGTGTAGCGGATTGCGTTGCCCAGCAGGTTGAGCAGGATGCGCTCCAGCAGCACCGGATCGCTCAGCACCATGCCGCTTGCGCCGTGAACCCGCAGCGTGATGTTCTTGCGCTGTGCGATCGGAATGAAGTCATGCGCCAGGCGCTCCACCATCGCCTCGATATCGACCCCCTGTATCTGCGGGATCACGACGCCGGCATCCAGTTTGGAGATGTCGAGCAAGGCATCGAGCAGACTGGACAAGGCCTCGACCGACTCTTCCACCTTGCCCGCAATCTTGCGCTGCTCCGGAGTGTCCAGCCTGCTCTGCAGTTCGCCGACGAACAGGCCGAGCGCATGTATGGGCTGGCGCAGGTCATGGCTGGCCGCAGCCAGGAAGCGGCTTTTGTCGAAATTCGCCTTTTCCGCCGTTTCCTTCTGGCGGCGCAGTTCCTGCGTCGCATCGTCGACACGCTGCTGCAGGCTGCTGCGATCCTGCTGCAGCTGGCGCGCCATGTCGTTGATGCCCGAGGCCAGCAGGTCCAGTTCGAGCACGCTGTTCCCCGCGATATGCGTATCCAGATGTCCCTCGCCGATGCGGCGCACGGCATTGCTCATCTCCAGCACCGGCCGGGTGATGCGGCGCGACACGCGCAGCGCGATCATCATGGCTGTCAGCAGCACGAGCAGCAGCATGAGAAAGTTGAGCACCAGCATCGCCGCCTTCTCCCGGTTCAGCCGGGCTTTGCCGATCTCGACCAGCACGCTGCCCAGGGGCTTGTGGAGCGCCGTATCCCCATACCCGGAGGCCAGTTCGTCCAGCTCGATCTGCGTCGCCAGGATGGGCTGGCGCAGCCACAAGACGTTGCTGTCCTCCCGGACAGCGATGAGTTCGCCCGCCTTGGCCACCAGATTTTCAAAGCGACCGTGGTTCTTGACGTTGCCGGCACCGGCAAGGAATCCCGAATCCGCGTCCAGCACGATGACGGACTGCACGTCCTGCTGCGCGAAGGCGATGTCCGCCTGTTGCTGCAGCAATGCACGATTGCCGGAGAAAGCCGGATATTCGCTGGCCGAGGCAAGTTGGCGCACGATCAGTCTGGCACGTTCGTACAGGGCGCGGTCCCGGTCGGCGAAGCTGGAGTAGGTGAAGTAGCCTTCCAGCAGAACCGCCAGGATCAGGATCGGGATGATCGCGACCGCCAGCGTCTGTCTTTCAATTCCATGCCGTTTCATGGAACCCTCCTGATGTCTTCGCACAGTGTGTCTGTGTCTTTGATGCGCAGATCGAGCGAGCGCGCGACCTGCGTATTGACCGAAACCTCGAACTCGACCGGATACTGCGCCGCCGGCAATCTGCCTGATCCGGCATAGCGCATTATCATGGCGGCCGCCTGCGCCGCGACCTGTTCCGGTGTGCTGAACACCGCGCACAAGGCGCCCGCTCTGACATAGGCCGGCGAGATGCCCAGCAGCGGAACCTGCTTGCGGTATGCCGTCAGCAGGATGTTGCGTATGGTGCCGGGGTTATAGATCTCGGCATCGGGCAGCACGAACAGCACTTCGCTCTCGTTCAGCACCTTTTCCAGGGCGTCATTCAGGGACTGCCGGCCTTCGACGGCCCGGACATGCAGGCGTATGTTGCGTTCTGCCAACAGGGCGCGCAGGCGCGCAAGCTCCGGCGGAGGGGCGGTGTGGAGCACGCCGACATGGCGCGTATCCGGCAATGCGGAAACCAGCAAGGCGACCTGCCGCTCCATCGGCTGGTCAAGATAGATCGCGGAACGGGAACCGGCTTGCTGCGCGGGCGGCAAGCCGTCATGGCCGGCTTTCGGCACGAGCACGTTCAGGGTGGGCCTGCCTCCGACCGCGAGCTCCGTCGCGGCCTTCATGCCGACGGCGACGTACAGATCGGTGTCGCCGACCGCCTCGCCGACGCGCCTGAGGTTCAGCGCGAACTTCTCGGCATCGAGCTTGTTGCGCAACGCCTCGCTGAACGCCTGATAGGAGCCGCCCGTTTCGCTCAACAGCAGCGTCACGCGCAATGGTTCCGCCTGCACCTGCACTGCGAACAGACACACGCTCGCCACCGCGCCGGACAACATCCGGCGGATAGCGCGCGTCACAGGGGGATAATGAAGAAGCGCCCGATCAGAAATGAAAAGTCGCAGTAAGATAAGTCCGCCGATCAAAGATTAGGTTGCGCTTTTGCGGTGTATTGGCGAATTCCGTGTAGTCATCCTGAAACGCGTTCTGCACCACCAAAGCGACCTCTCCTCCCCCGCTTTTCTCCAGGTTCCCGAAGGACCTGGCTATTTTTATATCTACCCGATTCATCTTCTTTTGCGGCTCCAGCGCATCCAGCAACTGCAGCGTTCCCTGGTTGAAGTAGCCTATGGTGAACGATGTGTCATGCGTAACTTGCTCGACCAGCATAATACTACCACTGTCGGACGGAACCATCCCGGGACATTGGTCAATGTAGGCTTGCAGCAGTGGATTATAGGCCGACAGCGTCAGCGAATCGGAGGCACTGCAGCTCATCCGCTGGTGGGCATAGTTCAGGACGATACTGCTGCCCTCGCCCCACCGGTAGTTGAGCGTGCTCTCGAAGCCCCTGACCGAGACAGCATAGAGATTCTTGAAACCCATCGATCCATCCGCATTGGGATCGAGGAAGATCAGGTCGCTCAGGCGATCCGAATAGACGCGGGCATCCAGCGTCATCCTCTGCGACGGGAATTCCCCGATGTAGCCGATCTCCCTGGACAGCATCCGCTCCGGTCGCAGTCCCCCGCTCGACGTGTATTGCTTTCCGCCAACGTACTGGGTGTTGCTGTACTCCTCGAAGGCGACCGGCGTGCGGTAGGCACGCGAAATGCCGATGCGCACGGTGTCCAGCGGGGTCAGGTGGTAATTCAGGGAAGCTCGCGGCGAGTTGTTGCGATGCCCGATGCCGTCGTCCTCCAGCATCGTGCCGATGTTCAAAACTGCGGATTCATTCATGCGCCATTCATCGTGGGCGAACAGGCGCGACTGCTTGACCGTCGGTGCCGGCCTGGCGAAGCTCGCCGGATCATCGAGCGTATCGGTTCTCGCACCGCCGCCCCACACAACGCGATTGCCCGCGCCCAGCGCAAAGGTATGCTGCAATTCCACTTCGTCGCGCTGGGTCGAAATGACTTCGGTACCCAAGGTAGGCAGCGCCGTGTCGGAATAATTCCGGGTGATATGGTAGTAACGCAACTTGACCTCGTCGCTCTCCCGCAAAGCGCGAGACCACTCGATCTGCCCGAAATCGGACCGGGTCCGGATATCCCGGAACGGTTCGGTCGTCCTGCCGACCGTCCCCACCCCGCGCACGCCCTCGCTGTAGCCCAGCTGCATGTCGATGCTGTCCGTCGTATTCGGGTGATAGTTCGCGCGGAAGTTGGCCAAACGGGTCGCACTGTCGTCATTCAGGACTTCGGATGCATAGCCGGTGTCGCTGCGCTCACCCAGCGTGAGTCGATAATCCAGGCCGGCTCCCGAACCGCCGAGACGCGCAACCGTGTCGGATATCCCCGCCTCCCCCTTGTTGAGCGAAAGCCGGCCACCCTTCACCGCGGATGCATCGCGGGTAATGATGTTGATGACGCCCTGCGTGGAGTTCGCGCCGTGCGAGGCTGCGGCCGGCCCGCGTATCACCTCGATACGCTCGACATCTTCGATATGCAGCGGGATATCCGCCCAATCGACCTGGCCGAACGGAGGCAGGTAAACGCTGCGACCGTCGATCAGCACCTGCATGCGGCGCGCATAGTTATCGGTCGAGCCATGGTAGGAGACAAAAGGCGAATATCCGTCCTGATATCCCACATACATGCCGGGAACCAGTCTGAACAGATCGGCTATGTTTCGATAGCCGGAAGCGCGGATGGTGTCACGCTCGATGACCGTCATGGCATTGGGCGCCTCGGACAAAGGCTGGGACAGGCGCGATGCGCTCAGAACAACAGGGAGGTCCTGCAGATAGGCTTGTTCGGACAGGGCATCCTCGGCAGCGGATGCATCCGAGGGGATGGCGAGAAGCGAGCCACACAACAGCACGGCCGCATATCCCGCCAAAGAAACCAAGCCGTGACGCATGGCACCTCGCGCTTGCCGGGCGCTTGCACTGCTCTTGTTGAAGACGGGGTGGCTGAACGGGTTCGCCCCCCCGACAACTGGAGTCGCTATCAGGATGTCAATCTTTGCCAATTAGCCACACACCTAGAGGAAGGGTCGATTGATGTCGTTGGGTAATTTTCAATTGGGCACCGTCGCCAGCAGTTTCCTTCGTCTCGCTGTCTTTGACTTGCCTGGCCCGAAGCAGGCCAAGCCAGTCAAATCCACTGCCGCCGACGCAAAGAAACGCGCGCCATGTGCAGAAATCATTGTGTGCAGACCTTATATCCCGAGATTGTCCTCTTGCAACACGCTGGAGCCCCGCCGGGGGGGGGGCAATTCATCATCGTGCACCCCGTTGGACAAATTGCAGTTGACTGAGCCTCGAGAGTCGCAGCCACGGGTGCGACAACTGGCGCAACTGTCGTCGCCCCCGAGATGTGCCATTGGACCTTTGCCGATGCGTACTGGCCCAGGAATGCCATCAGGCCGGCATAGGCCTTGGCGCAACTGATCTTCGCCGTCTTTCCGGGCTTGCTGGCCGGGGCACAGGCTGCCTCCTTGTACACAGCTTCTTTTTCCAGGTCCGCCACCAGGGCGGATATATCCCCGGCCGCCCCCTTGAGCACGATGACGACGCCGGAACCTGCGGGCGCCGCCGCTGCGGGGCTGGATGGCGCGATATCTCCCGCCCAGGCAGGCACAACGATCAAGGCTGACAACAACAGCAACATTTTCTTCTTCATGGTTACACTCCCCTGTGGTTAAAAACTGGACATATTGCCCAACGTGCAGGCCTTCCAAAACGATACCTTCACATCCATCAAACAGGACAGTCCTCACCAAGCCAGCTTGAGCGAACCGTACATCAGCCGCCGATTGCTGAAACGCGGACTCAGCTTGTCTATCTCCGTGTACTGGAAGTGCGCGTTGCTGGCGTTGCGCAGGCCCGCTGACAGCAAACCCACCCCGTTGAATTTCCAACTCAGGCTGGCATCCACCTGATTGAAACCATCCTGATAAGGGTTGAGCATGGGCGTAAAGAATGCATCATGCGATTGCTGCACTCCGGCGACCCGGTTATGGCTCCATGCACAGTTCACCGTCCATTGCGCGCTGGCGAACCAGCGCACCGCCAGTTGTTGCGCGTGAAGGCTCTGTTCCTGGGCGGAATCCAGCCACGAAAAATCAGTGGCGTTTTGGCTCGACTCATAATCATAGGCAAGGCTCACGGTCCAAGGATACTCCTGCGGTTGCCAGTGCAGCGCTAATCTGGACTCGTTAACCTGCTGTCGAAACAAAATTTGCGCAGACTGTCCAATGGACGGCAAGTCAGTCCTGCGCTGCTGCCCGTCCGCAGCCAGCAGCCACGCGGGAGTCAGTTGCCGGTCCGCGCCCAATGCCACTCCTTGCACCAATTTACCATTGTCGCTAGGGCGATTCAGCAGGACGCCGGCCAAGCTGACCGGCGTCAGCGCGGCGTCGCCCACTGCGGGAACGCCCATGCCACGCCACGCCGCGAGGCGCACATGCGTCATACTGTCCGGCGTGTAAACCACGCCCAGTCTGGGCAGCCAGCGCGCCAGGTGGGTGCTGTTGCCGCCTCCCGTGTTGTCCTGATCGTCGATCTTGCCCCAGCCCAGGCCCGCATCCACTTGCCAATACGGGCTAAGCGCCTGTTGCCACGCCGCATGAAACTGCTGCGCGGTTTGCATCCTGTCCATGATGATGCTGCCGAAGTCATCCCGATAAGTTGTTTGCGCGCTGACCTGTTGCACTCCCCATTGCGTGGCGTAGCCTGCGCCACTGCGGCGATACTGCAGTTCTCCACTGTGCGCGCTGCTGCTGCCAAATTGAGAGAAAGGGAACGGGAAGGTGATCCATTCAGAATCGATCGTCTGATCGGTCTGCTGGCGGCTCCACAAGACGCGCAACTCGTCGTCGTCCGTCAGGCTATGGCGCAAGCCCAAGCGCGTCACCCGACTGTCGTCCGTTATGCTGTTGTTGGTTCCAAGCCACACCGGGTCCGCCGGATAGAACACTGCGCCCCAGCGCGAATCGAAGGTCTGGTGCGACACGAACGCCTGCGTGGACGCGCTCGGTCGCCATTGCACGATACCCTGCAGTATGCGGTTGTCCAGGTTCTCGAAAGGCACGCTGCCGTCGGTCTTGAAGCGGCGCTGCGCGATGCCCAGCCCCAGCGTGTCGCTGCCCACGCCCACGCGGACCTGTTCGCCCCAGGTATGGTGGCTGGCTGCGGTGGCGTCCGCCGCCAGCGTGGTGGGACGGCTGAACAGCTCGTCGTAATCGTTGTAGCTCGCATGCTGCGCACCGAGTCCGCTGACCACGCCGTGCTGCGGGGTGGTTGCGCCCGTTTGCCCGGCGCCGTCACCATAGACGTCCAGTTCCGGCGGCAGGTTGCCCGGTCTGTCGTTGAACTGGCTTTGCAGCAGCAGGCTGCGCCGCGCCGATTCGCCGAAGCGCTGGCCCTGCAGCAAGCTGGCCTGATCCCGCAGATTAGCCGCGCTCTTCTCCCCGACCGGGCCGGACAGGGTCTGGAACGCGAGAGCCTCCATGCCCAACTGGCGCTGCACCTCGGCGAGGTTGGCCTGCAACAGTTGTTCGTCTTCCCGCAGCAGACGTTCGCCGCGATAAACCGAGCGATATGCCACGCGCGCTTGTGCGTCACGCAAACTCTCGCGGGCCTCCATGGGCCGGTTGGCCCGCAATTCCGCTTGCGCTTGGTACAGCCAGGGAACGGGGTCTTTAGGGTCGGCAAGCTGGGCGCTGCGCCAGCTTGCCCTTGCCGCTTCGGTCTGGCCGAGTTGCTGTTGCGAGCGGCCCAGATAAGTCAGTATCAGCGCGTTGCCGGGATCGGCCTCGTTTGCCGCCTGCAGCCTTTGCTGCCCTGCCTTGAAGTTGCCCAGCTTGATCTCGGCCAGGCCCAGACCCAATAACGCCTTGGCATCCCTTGGGTCGCGCTGCAGGGCGGTCTCAAATGCGGACTTGGCCTCCTGTGCGTGCCCGTCTATCAGATAGACCAGGCCGCTCACGGCGTTCACATAGGGGTGCGTCACGTCCAGTGCATTCGCTTGCGCCACCAGCGTCCTGGCCGACTGGACCTGGTCGAGCGTGAGCGCGAGTTCGGCCTCGCGCGCCAGTGCGATCGCCGCTTGTGGCGCGTGGCCGTTGAAGTCATGCATCGCACCGCGCGCTTCCGCCAGACGCCCCATGCCCTGCAAGGCATAGGAGAGCGCCAGAGGCGGCAACATGCCGCCACCCGCACCTTGCGCATGTTGCGCCGCGTCCAGCGCTTGCTGCATCTGCTCCTGCTGCAGGTGAGCCATGGCCGTGAGCGCATAGGCGTCCGCGGCATGCGGGGTTTTGCCGAGCAAGGGAGCAAGGTTTGCGATTGCCTGGCGGGATTGATTGCCTTGCAGCAGGAAGCTGGAGCGCAATAGCTCCAGCTCCGCCGCAGTGACTGCGTCTGCTTTGGCGCTTTTTTCTGCGTCGTCGAGGTGTATCAGTGCATCGAGAAAGCGGCCTTCAGTCTGCGCCTGCAAGGCGACTTGCATCGCGGGCGTGGGCTGAGATGGCTGATATTGAGTCGCCACGAGCGGCAAGGTCCAGATCGCGCTGCGACCGCGTCCCATGGTCTGTTCTGACGGAGGGCTGATCTGCCCCAGAAATGGGTCTTCATCGGCTGCCAGTGCTGCTTGTGTTACGAAGCTGACCACTGCAATACATGACAACAACAGAGTACGCGAGTTTTTCATAACCAACGTCAAGTGAGGGGGCAAGTTTGGATGTTAACCCAGAGCGTCCGCCGGAGACCATATATCGCCACGGATTTTTTCGGGCGATCCGTCCGGGCGGACTGCCGCATCGGCCAGCGGCCCGGAGCAGAACGGCAAAAGATCCGGGGGCGGAAAGCGCGGGAGGAGAACAGCAAAGAAAAAGCCCGTCACCATTTCTGGGACAGGCTTGAATATGGGGTGGCTGATGGGGCTCGAACCCACGACAACTGGAATCACAATCCAGGGCTCTACCAACTGAGCTACAGCCACCGTTGAAAACTTCTGTCTATTGGCGTGCCCGACAGGAATCGAACCTGTAACCCCCAGCTTAGAAGGCTGGTGCTCTATCCGGTTGAGCTACGGGCACAATTCATCGGCAAACCAACAAACTTTTACTACTCGGACCTGGTCGGGGTGGAGAGATTCGAACTCCCGACATCCTGGTCCCAAACCAGGCGCGCTACCAGGCTACGCTACACCCCGAGAGCGCGGCATTATACAGGCCGAACGACAAAAATCAATTTACTCGCGAGATTTTTGTGTGATCTGCGGCATCGCCAGCATCAGGTAATACACCATCGACCACAAGGTCAGCACCGCAGCGAGATAGATCAACACCGTCCCCCACCACAGAGTCGAGATGCCGAACAGCGGCTCCTGGTACAGCAGGAACATGATCGCGAGCATCTGGAACGCGGTCTTGAACTTGCCCAGCATGGAAACGGCCACGCTCTTGATCTTGCCGAGTTGCGCCATCCATTCGCGCAGCGCGGAGATGGTGATCTCGCGCCCGATGATGATGAAGGCGATGATGACATCGACCAGGCCCAGCTTGACCAGCACGATCAGCGCCGCCGCCACCATCAGCTTGTCCGCCACCGGATCGAGGAAGGCGCCGAAGGCGGAACCCTGGTCCAGGGCGCGCGCCAGATAGCCGTCCAGCCAGTCGGTGATCGCCGCCAGGCCGAACAGGAAGGTGCTGAGCAGATGCTTGTGATGCAGGCTGAGCGTTTCGTCCGACACGTAGAACACCGCGACGAACACGGGGATCATCAGGATTCTGAACCAGGTCAGCAGATTCGGGATATTCCAGGGCATGGTCAATGTAAGTGCTGGTAGATTTTTTCCGCAAGCGCGGGACTGATCCCTTCCACGCGCGACAACTCTTCGATGCTGGCCTGCTGCACGCCCTTCAGTCCGCCGAAATGCGTCAGCAGATTGCGGCGGCGCTTCTCGCCCACGCCCTCAATGTCCTCCAGCGAGGAAGCGGTGCGCGCTTTGCCGCGACGGGCTCGGTGGCCGCTGATGGCGAAGCGGTGCGCCTCATCGCGTACCTGCTGGATCAGATGCAGGGCAGGGCTGTCCGGCGCCAATTGTAACGGCTTTTCCAGGCCGGGTCGCAGCAATTGTTCCATGCCCGGCTTGCGCTCCACGCCCTTGGCGACGCCGATCAGCGCGATGTAGGAGAGTCCCAGTTCAGCCATCACCTCTTGCGCCATCCGCAACTGGCCGGCGCCGCCGTCGATCAGGATCAGGTCCGGGCGCTTGCCCTCCCCTTGTTGCAGTTTCTGGTAACGCCGCTGCAACGCCTGGCGCATGGCCGCGTAGTCGTCGCCCGGCGTGATGCCGCTGATGTTGTAGCGGCGATATTCCTGCGGGCGGATGGCAAAGTCGTCGTACACCACGCAGGACGCGACGGTCGCCTCGCCCATGGTGTGGCTGATGTCGAAGCATTCGATCCGTTTCAGGTCGGGCAGCGACGCCGCTTTGCGCAACGCCTCCACACGCCGCGTCTGTCCCGCCTGCAGGCCGGCCTGCTGTTTCAGGGCCAGCAGCGCATTGGCCTGCGCCATCTCCAGCCAGTGCCGGCGCTCGCCGGTCACCGCATGGCGTATCTGCACCTTGTGTCCGGCCTGCTCGGTCAACAGCTGCTCCAGCGCCTCGTCGACCACTTCGATGCTGGTGACGATCAGCGGCGGCACGCCGCGCTCCAGGTAATGCTGCGCCAGGAAGGCCTCCAGCACTTCGCCGCTGTCCTGCCCCTGCACGTTCTGCGGGAAGAACGGTTTGTCTCCCAGATGCCGCCCGCCGCGCACCACGGCCAGGTTCAGGCACAGCGCGCCTTCCGCCTCGACCACGGCAACGATGTCGGCATCGGTGTCGCGCCCGCTCTCCACGAACTGCTTCTGCTGCACGGTGTGCAACGCCTGCAACTGGTCGCGCAGCGCAGCGGCATGCTCGTAGTTCATGGCCTCGGCCGCCTGCTCCATTGCCGTGCGCAGCCGCTTCTCCACCTCATCGTACTTGCCCTGCAGCAACAGGCCGGCGTTGCGCACATCGGTCGCGTAATCCTCCGGACTGATGAAGCCGACGCAGGGCGCACTGCAGCGGTGGATCTGGTACAGCAGGCAGGGCCGTGTGCGGTTGTTGAACACACCCTCCTCGCAGGTGCGCAGCTTGAACACCTTCTGCAGCAGGTTGATGCTCTCCTTAGCCGCCTGCGCGTTGGGATAGGGACCGAAGTACTGATGGCGCTTGTCGGTCGCACCGCGATAGTAGGTCAGGCGCGGCGACGGGCTGCCGGTAAGCACGATGTAGGGATAGGACTTGTCGTCGCGGAACAGGATGTTGTAGCGCGGCTTGAGCGTCTTGATGAGGTTGTTCTCGAGCAGCAGCGCCTCGGCCTCGGAGCGCGTCACGGTGACCTCGATGCGCGCGATGTGCGACACCATCAACTGGATGCGCGGCGACAGGTTGCTCTTCTGGAAATAGGATCCAACGCGCTTCCTGAGCTGGTTGGCCTTGCCCACATACAGCACCTGTCCCTCGGCATCCAGCATGCGATACACGCCGGGCTGCAAGGGGAGCGAGGCGACGAATTCCGGGATTGAAAACTCGTGCAGCGGACGTTCGTCCCCAGTCCCTGCGGGAGGGGGTTCGGGAGAGGCAACTGTCTTAGGTGTTTTGTCGTTCAAGGATAGCTTCAAAGACCTGGTGGAACATCGCTTCAGTCAAGCGTTTGGTCTGGGTATTGTAGCGGCTGCAATGGTAGCTGTCATAAAGCCGCAAACCGTTCGCCAATGCGTGCCTTGCGTTGTGGGCGAACTTGAACTCCTTCACCTTCAGGCCGCAGGCGCGCAACACCGCCTCGTGCGCGATGGTGCCCAGGGCCAATACCGCTGCGCCCTGCGGCAACGCGGCCAGCTCCTGCGCGAGATAGCCGTTGCATTGCCTGATCTCGGCCGGCTCCGGCTTGTTTTGCGGCGGCAGGCAGCGCACGGCGTTGGTGATGCGGCAGTTGACCAGCGACAGCCCGGGATTGGCTTGCCTGTCTGCATCCAGCGGTTCGGCGGCCGTCGCCAGGCCGAACTTGTGCAGGGTCCCATACAGCAAGTCGCCCGCATAATCGCCGGTGAACGGCCGCCCGGTGCGGTTCGCGCCGTGCATCCCGGGCGCGAGACCCACGATCAGCAACGGCGAACCCGCCTCGCCGAAAGAAGGAACAGGTTTTGCGAAATAGCCTGGCTGCGCCGCTCTCACCTCATCCAGAAAGGAGGCAAGACGCGGACACTGGCGGCAATCGGTGGTGAAGGTTTTCATTTCTATCAATACCCGGTCAGCGAAAAATGCATGAAATCCTTCTGCGAGCCGGCGATTTCGCCGCCCCATCGGAAACCCGCTTCTTTAAGCGTTGTCACAACCATGCCGTCCGGCAGGATGCTGTAGGGATCGACCCGAGGACGCCAGGGGCCGCCGCGCAGCAATCTGCACTGTTCGCCGAATCGGGTGCAGTTGGCATACAGGCCATTGTGGTCGGTATTGATATCGATGGCGATGCCGAATGAATGATTGCTGAAGCCGGTCCGGTTGCCCTGTGCATCGATCTCGCCCCGGGTGCGTCCGACACGATAAGCGATGATCGAATCGATCCGGGCACCGTGGCTGATGAGTCTTTCCAGCGCTTCCTGAACGACATGCGCATATTTCCTGCAAACCGAGAATTCCGGCAACCCCTCGATCCTGATCGCCCGCTGATCCTCGGCGCAGACACTGCAACCGCTCTGCGCATCGATCTCATCCGGCGCGAGTTGCGACGAATCCTTGACCACCGTCGTTCGCTGCACCGCACGTTGCTGAGCGACGTTCCAGCGCCAATCCTGGTAATGACAGGTCTGCGCCATGGCATGGTTGCTTGCCATGATCAATGCAAAAAACAACAGACGCGGCATTTTATCGGGACCTTCTTCAGTGCAAATAAAAGCCCCGCGCGAGGCGGGGCTTGAAGGATACCACTCCAGCGCTTACTCGGCTGCAGGTGCGGCAGCTTCCGGATGCGGTTGCAGCGCCTTCATGGACAGACGCATGCGGCCCTTGTCGTCCACTTCCAGCACCTTGACCTTGACGATCTGGCCTTCCTTCAGGTGATCGGACACGTTGGCGATACGCTCGTGCGAGATCTGCGAGATATGCAGCAGACCGTCCTTGCCCGGCAGGATGTTGATCAGCGCACCAAAGTCCAGCAGCTTGACCACCGGACCCTCGTAGACCTTGCCCACTTCGACTTCGGCCACGATGTCCTGGATGCGTTTCTTCGCCAGTTCGCCCGCTTCGCCGCTCACGCAGGCGATGGTGATGTTGCCTTCGTCGTCGATGTCGATCGTCGTGCCGGTCTCTTCAGTCAGCGCACGGATCACCGCACCGCCCTTGCCGATCACGTCGCGGATCTTTTCCGGATTGATCTTCATCTTGATCATGCGCGGCGCAAAATCGGAGACTTCCGGACGCACGGCAGGCATCGCCTGCTTCATGATACCGAGGATGTGCATGCGGCCTTCCTTCGCCTGGCTCAGTGCGACCTGCATGATCTCCTTGGTGATGCCGTTGATCTTGATATCCATCTGCAGCGCGGTGATGCCCTTGTCGGAACCGGCCACCTTGAAGTCCATGTCGCCTAGGTGATCCTCGTCACCCAGGATGTCGGTCAGCACCGCGAAACGGCCGCCGTCCTTGATCAGGCCCATGGCGATACCGGCCACGTGCGTCTTCAACGGCACGCCCGCGTCCATCATGGACAGGCAACCGCCGCACACGGAAGCCATCGAACTGGAACCGTTGGACTCGGTGATCTCGGAGACCACGCGGATCGCGTAGCCGCATTCCTCTTCGCTCGGCAGCACGGCAACCAGCGCGCGCTTGGCCAGACGGCCGTGGCCGATCTCGCGGCGCTTGGGCGTGCCGACGCGGCCGGTCTCGCCGGTGGCGTACGGGGGGAAGTTGTAGTGCAGCATGAAGCGGTCGGAGTACTCGCCCTGCAATGCGTCGATGGTCTGCGAATCGCGCATGGAACCCAGCGTCGCCACCACCAGCGCCTGCGTCTCGCCGCGCGTGAACAGCACCGAGCCGTGGGTACGCGGCAACACGCCGGTACGGATAGTGATCGGGCGCACGGTGCGCGTGTCGCGACCGTCGATGCGCGGTTCGCCGCTCAGGATCTGGCCACGCACGATCTTGGCTTCCAGCGCGCTGAACAGTTCGCCGATCTCGTTCTTGGAGACGTTCTCGAATTCCGGTGTCGCCAGCGCCTCGAAGGTCTTGGCGCGGATCGCGTCCACTTGCTGGGTGCGCGCCTGTTTCTGGCGCACGGCGTAGGCGGCCTTCAGGTCAGCCTCGGCCAGCGCGGAGATCCTGGCGATCAGCGCCTCGTTCTTGGCAGCCGGCGTCCAGTCCCAGTCGTCCTGGCCGACTTCGTTCGCCATCTCGATGATGGCGTCGATCACGGCCTGCATCTGCTCATGACCGAACACCACCGCGCCCAGCATGATCTCTTCCGACAGTTCCTGCGCTTCGGATTCCACCATCAACACGGCTTTGGAGGTACCAGCAACCACCAGATCCATCTGCGACTCGACCAGTTCATCCTTGGTCGGGTTCAGCACGTATTGGCCATTGAGATAACCGACGCGCGCGGCGCCGATGGGGCCGTCGAACGGGATGCCGGAGATGGCCAGCGCTGCGGAAGCGCCGATCATGGAGGGGATGTCGGAATCGATCTGCGGATCGGACGACATCACGGTCGCCACGATCTGCACTTCATTGTAGAAACTCTCGGGAAACAGCGGGCGCAGCGGACGGTCGATCAGACGCGAGGTCAGGATCTCCTTTTCGCTGGGGCGGCCTTCGCGCTTGAAGAAGCCACCGGGGATCTTGCCTGCGGCGTAGGTACGTTCCTGGTAATCCACGGTCAGCGGGAAAAAATCCTGGTCGGGCTTAGCATCCTTGCGGCCCACCACGGTGACCAGCACCACGGTGTCGTCCAGGCTGACCATCACAGCACCGCTGGACTGTTTGGCGATCTCGCCGGTCTCCAGTGTCAATTGATGCTTGCCGTAGCTCAGGGTTTTTTTATAGTGACTCAAGATAGCTCTCCAAATATGTGTGCGTGACCGAGTTGCCAGCGTATCGAAACGACATCCAAAACGAAGCGGGCCGCATTCGCGACCCGCTTGTAAAACTTTGACTTACTTGCGCAGATCCAGACGCTTGATCAGCTCTTTGTATCCGTCTTCGTTCTTGCTCTTCAGGTAGTCGAGCA
>JBQGEN010000391.1:0-5295 GCA_052039615.1 Sideroxyarcus sp.
AAAGGGAGCGAACTTGAGCGTAGGGTTAGGCATCTTCCATCTCCATAGGTGGACTGCAGATGTCCTCAAGATGTAGTACACCTTCGGTGTCATGAGGGCTCCGCGCGATCACAATGAAATCTGCTTCGAGGTCGCTCCAGCGGCCGTTGAGTGGCAGATCGAGTTCAATTGTTGCCACGATGGGAAGGCCCTCCATGTACTTGTACCTTCGAATCAGAACTTTGGGTTCAGGATTTCCACCAACTGCATTACGCCAATCGGTAACTCGGAACTCAGAAACACCAGGATAAAACTCAGATGACCGATATCTCTCAATATCGCGGCGGATCCCTTGAGCGCCTGCCCCCCACGCCATCGAGTACCCTAGACTCACAAACACCCTCTCATAGTCTTCAGCGGCCAGCACATCTAGCCAAGAGCGAACGACCTGTAGAAGTTGATCATCAGTGGCGGTGCGCGAGACGTTCACCATAGGATGCCTAACGTGTAGCTAAGGGGCGCGCCGAAGGCGCGTCCCAGCGACCGGAGGGAGCGAGCTTGAGCGCAGGGTTAGGTTGCGTTTCATTCTCCATCCTTGCTAAGAAATTTTGATAACCCAAGCATCCCAATACCTACCACGATTGAAATGCCGACAAAATTAACGAGGTAACTCGGTGCGGCCTGATTGGTTGCCTCAACATAGATGATGCCAACAAACCCAAGAAGCCCAAAGAGAGTGATGAGGTAGGCTGCCTTGCCAAGGTAGCCGCCTTTGGGAAAGAAGCCATCAGAAGGATTGCTGGCGAAAGGATAAAGGGGGTGGGTTTTCGAGTCAGACCGTCGATCTGCTATGAATCGGTAAGCGACGTATGCCACCAGGACGGCTGCAAGAAACGCCCAAACCACAATGATTGGAAACGGACTGTCCATAGCTACCTAACGTTTGAGTTAACCGGCTGGACGCCGCAGGCGGCCAGTCCGAGCGGAACGAAGTGGAGCGGTGTTGAACGAGTTGTTAGAGCGCAATTTTCTCATTGCAGAAGCCCAGTAACGACCCCAACACCGACAACGCGACTACCTTCGAGCACGAGGAACTGTGCGCCAACGCGCAAGGGGTCGTAGTTAAGCTGTGGCGAATAAACAAAACGCACTTTTGCGCTTACGGCGACACCAGGCGGAACTGGCTCATTTGGGCCACCGACGAACTCTATACCAAGATACTCTCCATCTCCCACGCGGAAATGTGGACGATATGGCCCTTTAATGTAGGTAGGCGAGTGGCGGCCACCTGCTTCAGCGCTGATGAATTGGACGACGACGGTTGCACCCGACATAGAGTTCTTGCGCTCTAACGTGGAGGTAAGGGGCTGCGCTTTAGCGCAGTCCCAGCGCAGCGAAGCGGAGCGAACTTGACCGTAGGGTTAGGCATCGGCCTTTTCCTCGATGTCGGTAAACGACGAATCTGTCCGCAGAGCACCTACAACCCTTGCAACCAACGGATCATTGATCTGCATCTTGTTGCGGCCGAGCACTTTATCCACGAAGGTGCGGTTCCGATGGATCTGAAACATCCAATCGTGTTCGGGACCAGCCTCCCCATCCTTCTTATCGAAGCAGATGCTGCCGATCAGATACCGCGCACCTTTATATTCCACTTCGATATACCAACCCCAATCTTCGTGGTCTGGCTCAGTGGCGGTAGGCAGCACCTTCTCACGCAACCAAACGAGAGCACTTTGCCCCGCGATGGGATTGATAGGATTCGGCGGTTCCTTTGATGGATCGAACCGCGCAGTCTTGAACTCAACTATATATGCCATTCCGATGCCTAACGTGGAGCTAAGGGGCGCGCCGAAGGCGCGTCCCAGCGACCGGAGGGAGCGAACTTGAGCGTTGGGTTAGGCATTCTTTCTATCCTTTGAAGCTAAGGCTTGCGTGGCTAAGAGATATAAAGCGACTGGAGACAGTAAAGCTAGAAGCGAGCGCGCCGCAATAAATATTTTGTACCATAACGGAGCAATCAAAATTGCTTCCCCGTTAACCATTTCGAATTTGATGATCTCTGATGTCTCAGTTAGCAATACAAACTGTATTGCAAGGACCGTGAACCAAGCAACTAATAGCAAACCCGATAATCGATGAACCTTAGCCAAAATGTAGACTGCAATAGCAACATTGGCAGTTATGGCAATCCAGTTTGCTGCGGTTTCAATTTCGAGCATATACATGCCTAACGTGGAGCTAAGGGGCGCGCCGAAGGCGCGTCCCAGCGACCAAAGGGAGCGAACTTGAGCGCAGGGTTAGGCATGAGGCTCACCCGATGAACCATGGAAGCCAAAAGCCGAAATTAGCCACAATCTTGGGTGGCAACGCAAGACCAAGCCAAATGAAAATAAACCCGCAGCCCAATGTAAATGCAGAAAGCATGACATGCTGCTGTGGCTCGATATAAGAGAACCAACCACCGATGCTTAGCATGATGGCTCCAACAGTGCAGAAGACAATACGGCCAAGGCGCACAGCACGCTCGGTAGGCTCTTTAGATTCTGAACATTCAATCTCAGTCATATGAATGCCTAACGTAAAGTAGACACCGCCATCGGTGTATATCCTGTAAAACTGCGGTGTATAATCCCGTGCATTCTGGTTAGTAACCCTTTGTTTGTCTTGAGTCTATCAAGTCGGAGGCAATGAAATGGTTATCGAAACTACACCGCCCGCTCCCAATCCCCCCAAACTGCTCGATCAAGTCCGCGACAAGATCAGGGTGAAGCATTACAGCATCCGCACAGAAGCACAATATGTACAGTGGATAAAACGTTTCATTTTTTTCCATGACAAGCGGCATCCGAAAGAAATGGGGGCGGCTGAAGTGGAGGAGTTCCTTTCGCATCTGGCTACCGACGGCAATGTGTCGGCCTCCACGCAGAACCAGGCGCTATCAGCACTGCTGTTTCTCTATCGCGATGTACTGGGCATTGTTTTGCCTTGGATGGATGGCATGGTACGTGCCAAAAGGCCGCAGCGCTTGCCTTCAGTGCTGACACGCTCCGAGGTCGCTCTGGTTCTGGAACGGATGGAAGGAACCTACGGCTTGATGGCGAAACTGCTGTACGGCACCGGAATGCGTTTGATGGAATGCTGTCGTTTGCGAGTGAAGGATGTTGACTTCGATCAGCGCGAGATTTTGATTCGCGAGGGCAAAGGCGCCAAGGACCGTGTGACGATGTTGCCCTCTTCGCTGATCCGGCCATTGCAGGAACATCTGGTGAAACGGCGCCGACTATACGACGATGATTATGCGAAGGGGATGGCCGAGGTGTTTTTGCCGGATGCGCTGGCGCGCAAGTATCCCAAGGCAGCCCATGAGTGGGTTTGGCAATATGTTTTCCCATCCGGCAGTTATTCGGTCGATCCGCGCAGCGGACATGAGCGGCGACACCATATAGATGAGAAGTTGTTGCAGCGCGCGATGAAGAAAGCAGTGACTGCGTCCGGAATCACCAAATTTGCGACACCGCACACACTGCGCCATTCGTTCGCCACGCATCTGCTGGAAAGCGGCTACGACATCCGCACGGTACAGGAACTGCTCGGTCATTCGGATGTTTCCACCACGATGATTTACACTCATGTGCTGAACAAGGGCGGCCGGGGCGTGGTGAGTCCGCTCGACAGGTGATGCTGTGGACCCGTTGCACGCGGGAGTCGGGCGGCAACATGGACGGGGTGCCAGCCTCTTCCCAGCCCTCTCCCCAACCCTCTCCCGCAAGCGGGCGAGGGGGCGCGCGAATAGTTCGCAACTTGGATTGTGAAGCACGCGCGGTTAGAATGCGCCCCATGTTGCGCGCCATCTTCCTGAAATCGCTGCTCGTTCTCGCCCTGCTGTTCACGCAGCAAGGGGCGGTAACGCACGCCATCGCGCACACGCTGGCAGAGCAGTCGCAGGACCAGTCGCTGCCGCACGACCAGCAGTGCGAGCTGTGCGCGGCCTATGCGCAGATCGGCAGTGCGCTGGGCAGCAGCAGCGTTCAATTCGATCTTGCCTCACACCAGGAAACGGCGCGATCCACGCATTCCGCATCTTTCCGCCCCGTCGCGTTCGCCGCCTTCGCGGCACGCGCTCCGCCCCGCTCCGCCTAAGCCTTCCCGACATCCCCGCGCCCCGGCGCGGGTCTTGTGTGCTTGCTGGAGCAAAACATGTTCAAACGTATCTGTACGCATGCGGCCATCGCCGTATTGCTGAGTCATACCATCCCGGCTGCCGCCGCCGACAGCGGCAATCCAGACAACGCCTTCAACCCGGCCCTCTCGCTCATCCTGTCCGGCAGCTACGGCAGCCTGCAGCAGGACCCGGCCATCCCGGCCACCGGCTTTGCCATGAATCCCAGTCCGGGACATGAGCAGGGCTTCAACCTCGGTGAGTCCGAGATGGGCATCTCTGCCAACGTCGACCCGCAGTTTCGCGGCGCCGCCACCCTCGCGCTCGATCCCGCCGGCGGCATCAGCGTGGAGAACGCCTTCGTGCAGACCACCGCGCTGGGCGACGGGCTCAACCTCAAGTTCGGCCGCTACTTTTCCGGGCTCGGTTATCTCAACGAGCAGCACGCGCACGCCTGGGATTTCACCGACCAGCCGCTGGTGTATGCGGTGCTGTGGGAGAACCAGCTGGGCGAGGACGGCGTGCAGTTGAAATGGCTGGCACCGACTGCGGTGTTCTTCGAGATCGGCGCGGAAGCCGGCAAAGGCCGCGGCTTCCCCGGCACGGAACGGGCGAAGAACGGCAGCGGCGCGGGCGTGCTGTTCGTGCATGTCGGCGACGACATCGGCATCGAGCATAGCTGGCGCGCCGGCGCCTCGCTGCACCGCACGCGCCGCGTCGACGCGGAGAGCATCGACGTGCCGGACATGAATGGCAACGCGGTGACCAACCTGTTCAGCGGCGACAGCCGGACCGTCGGCCTGGACCTGGTGTGGAAGTACGCGCCCGACGGCAATATGCGCGGCCGCCACCTGAAACTGCAGGCCGAGTATTTCCGGCGCAGGGAGAACGGCGACCTGACCTACGACACCGCCGCTGCGAACGTCACCGACAGCTACGCCGTCACGCAGAGCGGCTTCTATGTGCAGGGCGTGTACCAGTTCATGGCGCGCTGGCGCAGCGGGCTGCGTTATGACCGGCTCGATCCGGGCGTGGCGCAGATCGGCGCGCTGAATGCGGGCAACGTCATCGCCGACTACGCCTACAACCCGACGCGCACGAGCTGGATGCTGGACTACAGCCCGAGCGAGTTCTCGCGTTTCCGGCTGCAGCTG
>JBQGEN010000392.1:0-5038 GCA_052039615.1 Sideroxyarcus sp.
AATAAGTGGCTTGCGTTCTGTTTTCGTGGCATCCGCCATGGTGTTTCCCCGACGATTTTTTTGGAACGCACCTCTTTGATGCGCTTGCCGTGAGGGATAGACCACCGCTCGGCGTTTATTGTGAACTACAGATTAACCCTACCTGAATATCCACTTTGGAACAATATGCCAAACGGCCTATATGGCCTGCCGTGTGCATCTATATCTTTTCGCTAAAAGTCGCATGGATTAAGGCTTGCGGGTGTGGTTCACGCCGCAATGGCTGAGTTGATTGGTTGGGAACTAGATGTATCCACGAGGCAATGTGGACACGCCTTGAGGCTTGTTCACCATAGATTGGTGATGAGGGAAAAGTCTGCGGCCGTACCCCTTGCGGGTGAAAGCCGGAATCCAGTGTCTTCAATAGCTAGACACCGGCCTTCGCCGGTGTGACGGACTTAATCAGACCTTCCCTAATGTGTTGCTGCCTACGCGACTGGCTGCGGTGTTGCGGTAGCCGCACCTGCTGCTTCCTGATTGCCGAACTTGAGCACTTCGTCCACCTGCAGTGCCTTGGGCAATTGATGGGTGATGAACAGCATGGTGACCTTGCCTTTGAGCTTGTTGATGGTTCCGGCAAAGTGTTCGGCGGTCTGCATATCGAGATTGCTCACCGCTTCGTCAAATATAAGTACGCGCGGATGTTTGAGCAGTGCGCGGGCAATGGCGATGCGCTGCTTTTGCCCCCCTGATAGTCCCACACCGTTCTCGCCCACCGGCGTCTGGTAGCCCTGCGGCAGCTGTTCGATGACATGGTGTATCTCCGCCATTTTGCAGGCATGCACGATCTCTTCGAACCCGGCATGGGGGTTGGCAAGTTGCAGGTTGTCATAGATGGTGCCGGAAAAAAGACGCGTCTCCTGCGGCACGACGCCGAAATTGGCGCGCAGTTCGTTTGCCGCCAGGTGGCGCAGGTCGTAGCCGTCGAGCAGGATGCTGCCGTCGCTCGGCCAGTAGAAACCCTGCAGCATCTTGGCCAGTGTGCTCTTGCCGCAGCCGGATGGACCCATCAGCACGGTGAGTTTGCCCGGCTTGAGCGTGAGGCTGAGATTGCGGTACAGGTAGGGGTGTTTGTCGCTGTAGCGGAAACTGACGTCCTTGAGTTCGACGCATCCCCCTGCCCCGCCCTGCAAGCGTGCCGGGGTGAGCGTGTGCGGCTCGTTCGGCACATCCATCAAATCTCCGAGGCGCTTGACGGCGATGTTGGCCTGCTGGAATTCCTGCCACAAACTGGCCAGCCGCAACATGGGCTGGGTCATGCGTCCGGCGAACATCTGGAAAGCGACCAGCATGCCGATGGTGAAGCCGTCGTTCCGCATCACTAGCAGCGCGCCAACAACAAGAATGGAGAGTGTCATGACCTGTTCCAGCGCGTTGACCACGACATTGAAGGAATTGGAAAGTTGTTTGGTAGCGAAGCCTGCGGCGAGATATTGCGCCATGTTGTCGCCGTATTTTTGTACGAGCACCGGCTCCATCTGCAGCGATTTGACTGTCTCCATGCCTGCGACATATTCGGTGACGAAGGCCTGGTTCCTGGCCCCGAGCATGAATTGTTCGTTCAGCCGGTCGCGCAGTGCCGGCGTGACGATCAGGCTGGCCAGGGTGATAAGCGACATCAGCAACAGAGCAATAAGAGTGAGTTGCCAGCTATACCAGAACATCACTGCGAGGAAGATCAGCAGGAACGGAAAGTCGAGCAGCAGTGATACCGCCGCGCCGGAGATGAATTCGCGCACGGTCTCGACGCCATGCAGGCGCGCCACCAATGTGCCGGTCGGGCGTTGCTCGAAATAAGGCACGGGCAGATGCAGCATGTGGCGGAACACATGGCTGCCGAGCACGGCATCGATGCGGTTACCGGTGTGCAACACGAAGTATTGCCGTAGCCAGGTCATGGCGCTGTTGAACAGCATGAACATGACCAGCCCCACGGCGATGGCTATCAGTGTGCTTTGGGTCTGGTGCACCACGACCTTGTCGATGATGACCTGTGTGAACAGCGGCGTGACAAGCCCGACCAGCTGGATCGCCAGAGAGGCGATGATCACGTCGCGCCAGATGCGTTTGTGTTTCATCAGTTCGGGGAGAAACCAGCGGAAACCGAAGGGCAGCGCTTTTTTATTCTGATCGCCGGATGGTTCATCCAGCGCGGTCGGACTTTTCTCTTTCCGGGCGACAAGCAGGATGTCGGTGCGGAAATGCCGGGTGAACTCGGCAAGCGAAACGGTCTCCGGCTGCTCGGCGCCGGCACGAAAGAACAGCACACGTTCGGCGTCGGCTTTGATCAGTAGCGCCGGGTCGATCGGCTTGGGTTGTTCTTCTGATTGGAGTGCTGGAGCGCCCGGCCCCGATCCGGGAACCGGAGAGGAAGATGGAAGATTCGTTTCTGGTGCAACTGAGTTGTCGTGCAGGAATGCAACTGCCGGGAACGGGATGTGTGCCAAAGCCCCAGGAGTTTCAGCATCCAGATTCCACTCACCGACCTTGAATTCCAGTGCCTGCAGAGCATTCAGCAACGAAGTGCGCGAATAGGGCGGGGGAAATTGCTGGCGGATGAGTTTAGGGTCGAACGGAATTCGGAAGACGCGCGAGAGGCTGCCGATCAGCCATAACAAGTCTTGCCCCGTGTAGTGCATCTAGTTGCCCTTCGCGCCGTGTTTGGATAGTCGGCGCGGATTGTTGTTTAAATTGGCAGGGATATCAAGCGATAAGAATCCCATATCAAATGGTTGGGCTGTAGCCAATGTACTATTGGTTGCCTGGTTAGCCCTATTTAAGCAGTTGATTTATGAACAGCAGTTCAGCTCAATAGCGCCTTCTTCTTTCGCCCATTGACTACGATCAGGCCCCCGCCTCAAGTCGATTCACCTGATCGAGAAGGCCACCGAATATTCTCTCAGACACAACGGTCGGGAACCCGGCCGGAAGCTCCTTTGATACTGACTCGATCACTTCCGGTGTAATTGCAGCAAGTCGCTGGATGACCGCTTCGAAATCAGAACCCAAAGCGTTCGCCTTGGCAACTTCATTCCAATGCCGGCGTTGAATTTCGGCCATACGATAGCGGACGTTCTTCGTGCGCAGCGCCATGGCCAGCTTCGCTTTTTTCCACTGAATTTCACGCGCACCCGTTCCGATTATTGGCCAGGCAGACATGACATCGTAAAAGGGCGTGAGCAGGAAATGATCCTGCTGTCCGATGAAGATACTGAAATTCTTGGCATGACCGTCGGGCGCTGCGAGCATCCAGAAGACAAGCTGAGCCGTCATGAAGTTTGTGCGGTCGGCTTCCGCATTGTCGCTACCGCGCAATATGTCAAGAATGGTGGAGATTCCGGGGCCGCCATTTTCTTCGTACTTTTGTTCCGGCGACATTCCTGTCGCCTGGCAAAAATCTTCCTGCGGAAGGCGAGCCCACCAGCCGTCGATGAGACGGCGGTCAAATCGCGTGACCACCAGCACTTTGTGGCGACCGAACATCCCGAAGGTTGAGTCGGCAACTGGGAGCCCAAAGGCGCGTAACAGTTTCGCGCAAAGCCATTCGTTCTCGACCGAGGTGGAAAAGTCGGCCCGCATGCCGCCCACCTCGCCCAAGGGCAGCTTCAGGATGTGCGTGGTAGGAGTCGTCCCGTGCGGCCGACACCATTGATCGTTGTGCCAGAGCAGCGCGGTTTTTTCCTGTGCCCCGGCAATCGAGATGCGCAACTCATCTTCTTCGGGCACACCGATGTTCCGGTTGCCTACGGTATCGTCGAGAATCCTCTCGATATCTGATCCGGAAAGCGGCTCGGCATCGATTCTGCGAACATCGGGTGCCGGCCCCCCCCCGGGAAGAAGTTGTATCGCGCCGACGCAATCGCGGCCGATCTTTTCAAGGAGCTGGAATGCGTGTATTGATTCGGCGCCGAACTTGGAGGCCAGGCGTTTTCGAATGCCCATGCTGTCGGGAAGCAGGTTGTCGAAGTAGAACTCGACGACCTTCCCGGAAAACGGTGTGGTCCCTCGGGAAAGTGGCAGTGAAAGGGATAGTGAACGTCGCTGCGGATTTTCGAGCCAGACCTGATCGTAGGCAAAGGAATGCACTCCCGCAGAGCCAAACGTCCAGTGCCCAACCAATTCGCCGTTCATCCAGACATCTAGCGTCTTTCTGGATGAGGGACGCCCGGCCATTACCAGGACTCCACAGGTTTTGTTTTGCGCTTTGCAGTCGTCTTTGTATCTGGCGAGTCATTATCAGACAGGGATTGGCGTGGTCCAACCCGAAGCTCGGCTTCCAGCGCCATCAGGACAGTGAGAAGTTGGTCGACAGATGTTTTCTCGGGATGATTTTCAATTACCGAGATGCGTTCCTGAGACAATCCGATCCTCTTCCCAAGCTCAATTTGCGACCAGCCCTTGGCTTTTCTAAGCTGCTTTAGAATTGGACCGAGCTGCCCTGAAGTGCGAATTTTGTTAGCCATGACAATATTCTCATCTAGGAATATGCACACTTTATTCTCCATACGATATATTTGCAATATATTCTTGATTCGTTATATATAGCAATGCAGGCAGGGCGCGTTGCGTACCAAGGAAGGTCTGATTAAATCCGTCACACCGGCGAAGGCCGGAGCTCATTGCGTTAGGCGGCTCAGGGCAGCTGGTGATTCTTTGGAAACGAGGAAAGTGCTGCTTGGGCACACGAATGGTGACGTCACCGCACTATTCCGCAGCTGTCTTGCCGAACTGCTGGAAGCGTCCATCTATGTTTGCGAGGGAGAATCCCGCAAAAGTCCCGCAATGACTTTGCTGAAAGAAAAATCGCCTAACGGGTTACGTTAGGCGATTGGTTTTAGTGCTGAATATGGTGCGCCGGAAGAGATTCGAACTCCTGACCCCTTGGTTCGTAGCCTACAAGGGAAATTTCATGCCCATCTGAATCAGCAACTTACTGGATGCTTAAACAGCTCCAGTGCCTGGTAATGCCTATTTGTGCTGGGAAAGTCGTGCAGAAGTC
>JBQGEN010000393.1:0-5524 GCA_052039615.1 Sideroxyarcus sp.
ACGTGAAGCCAAAGTGCTGCGCATGCGTTTCGGCATCGAGATGAACACCGACCACACCCTGGAAGAAGTCGGCAAGCAGTTCGACGTCACGCGCGAACGCATCCGCCAGATAGAAGCCAAGGCCCTGCGCAAACTGCGTCATCCCTCGCGTTCGGAAAAGCTCAAGAGCTTCCTCGACGGCGAAAGCTAAGCCTTACGGGCCCTTAGCTCAGTTGGTTAGAGCAGAGGACTCATAATCCTTTGGTCCCCGGTTCAAGTCCGGGAGGGCCCACCAATGACAAGGAGCTGCACTTCGGTGTAGCTCCTTTTTCTCGTCTCAGCCATGAGCGCCACCATTCATGCGACATCAAAATTGCATCATTTTTGAGCGCAAAAAATCCCCTCGTTCACCACTCCGCATTGCCCGACAACCATATCGATTCCCGCCCTCGAAACTCTCGTAGAATAGTAAAAAATCGATCAGGGGGAATTGGAGATGAATCACGATCACATGCTGCGGCGCGTTGCGTCGCGTTGCGCCGGCCTCGGCCTGCTGTTGAGCGTGGCCGCCGCGCCCGCGCAGGCGGGCACGCAGGTACTGACCTACGAGCAGCAGACGCTGGCGGTGGACGGCAAGCGCCGGACGGCGCGCGTGCCCAAGGGGTACCGCCTGGAGTGGCTGGGCAAGATGGACGGGCCGCGCATGCTGACCTTTGGCGCGAACGGTGACCTGTTTGCGGGGTCGCGTTCGGGCAAGGTATATCGTGTGCCCCCGCCCTACACCCGGGCGGAAGTGCTGGTGGAGCTGAGCGGCTACCCGCACAGCGTGGCGTTCCGGAAGGGCGAGATCCTGATCGCTCAGACCGGCGGCGTGTACCGTGCGCCATATCAGCCGGGGCAACCGGTCATTGCTCCGCAAACGCTGACCTTGCTGGCGGCGTTGCCGGGCGGCGGCGGGCACGACAGCCGCACGGTGGGGGTGGGGCCGGATGGGCGGGTGTATGTGAGCCTGGGCATCCAGGGCAATTGCAGCGACCAGTATGTGGGCACGGACTATCCGGCCGAGGACAGGCGGGGCGGTGTGCTCGTGCTGCGCGAGGGCGAAGACCGGGCGAACTGGGCGCCGTTCGCCTCGGGGCTGCGCAATCCGGTCGGCTTCGATTGGGAGCCGCAGACCGGGGTGATGTTCGCCAGCAACAACGGGCCGGATCACCTGGGCTACGAGCAGCCGCAGGAATATTTCAGCCGGCTGGATGCGGGTTCCTTTCACGGCATGCCGTGGTTCCAGTTCGACGGCAAACAGCTGCAGCGCGACGATTGCCTGAAGAGCGCGCCGCCGCGACCCATCAACGAGGTGACGCGACCGGTCGTGACCTTCCCCTCGCGCAACGCGCCGCTGGGCATGGCGTTCGTGCCGAAGGGGGCGCTGGATGAGCGGCTGGAGTTCGACGCGGTGGTCGCGCTGCACGGTTCCTGGGGCACCAAGCCGCGCGGCGGATTCATCGGGCGCGCGGCCACGCGGCGCGCGCCGAAGCTGGTGGCGGTGCGCTTTGAGGATGGGCAGGCGGTGCGCGTGGACGATCTGGTCACCGGCTTCCAGCTGCCCGACGGCGAGCGCTGGGCGCGCCCGGCGGGCGTGGCGCTGGGTCCGGATGGTGCGCTGTACTTCAGCAGCGATAGCGAGACGAATGGCTTGTTCCGGTTGAAACGGGTGCGCTGAGGGCTCGGCGCAGGTCTGTCCCTCCCGCGCAAGCGGGAGAAACTCATCGACAGCCCTCTCCGCGGCCTGATCGCATGACCCCTCCCGAATCCACGGGCATAATGCGCCTGTATGCCATGCGGGCAGATGTGGCGGGGACAGGCACGATGGATGCGGGCAGGTTATCTCTGGGCGTGATGTGGGACGGGCTGGCGGTCGCGGCGACGGATATCCGTTCCACGCGCCCGCTGGTGGCGCAGTTGCTGAAAGGCAGGACGCCGTCGCAGGCGCTGCAGGTCGTGCCGTTGCTGTTCAGCGTGTGCGGACGGGCGCAGGGCGCGGCTGTGGGTGCGGCGCTGCTGGCGGCGCAGGCGCCGGAAATGAGCGCACCGGCGTCGCTGGAGCGAGCCGTGGCATGCGAAGCCGTGCAGGAACATCTGTGGCGGCTGCTGCTCAACTGGCCGGAACTGCTGGGGCTGGAGCAGCAGGAGCGGCGCTTCGCGGGCTGGTATGCGCTGTTGCGCGACATCGCTGCAGGTGCGGCCGACATGGAGACTTTCAGCCGGGAGTTCGAGCGCGATGCGCTGGGCGCCCCGCTGTCGGTGTGGCGCGAGCTGGATAGCCTTGCCGCGTTGCAGGCGTGGTGGCGCGAGACGGATAGTCCGCTGGCCAGGTCGCTAGCGACTCTGGCCGAACTGGAACAGGGCGCAAACGCTGCGGGCGCTGGCAGGCTGTTGCCGGCGTGGACGGCGAGCGAGGCGCAGCAAGCGTGCGCCGGCCGATGGGATGCCGCGTTCGCGGCGCGCCCGGAATGGCAGGGGGCGGCGGCGGAAACCGGGGCGTGGGCCTATCATGCCGACAGCCCCTTGCTGCGCGATGTGGGCCAGGGCAGTTCGAAGGCCGTGACGCGTTTGCTCGCCAGGATCGCGGATATCGTCGTGCTGGCCGGCGGCGACCATGCGCCGCGGCTGGACGCCGCCAGTCCGGCGCCGGGCGAGGGCATTGCCGTCGTGCGCACCGCGCGCGGCCTGCTGCTGCATCGCGTGCTGCTCGCGGCGGAGACGGTGACGGACTATGTCATCGTCGCGCCGACGGAATGGAACTTCCATCCGGACGGCGCCTTCGCGCAGGGTATGCGCGGCCTGCAGGAGCATGATGGCGGCATGCTCGAGTACCGCGCCCAGATCGAAGCCCTGTCGCTCGATCCCTGCGTGGCCTATGACGTGGAGATCCGCGATGCATGAGATGGCGCTGGCCGAGGGTGTGCTGCAGATCATCGAGGATGCCGCGCAGGGGCAGAACTTCCGGCGCGTCAAGACGGTGTGGCTGGAGATCGGCCAGTTGGCGGGCGTGGAGGCGGAGGCGATGCGCTTCTGTTTCGACGCGGTGACGCGCGACAGCATCGCGCAGCATGCGAAACT
Organism: Sideroxyarcus sp.; assembly: GCA_052039615.1. Classification (GTDB taxonomy): domain Bacteria; phylum Pseudomonadota; class Gammaproteobacteria; order Burkholderiales; family Gallionellaceae; genus Sideroxyarcus. Next base: position 3,100 of record JBQGEN010000393.1, read on the forward strand.
GGAGATACTCGAAACACCGGGGCAGGCATGGTGCATGCAGTGTTCCGAGACGGTGCGGGTACGGGCCTTGTATGATGAGTGCCCGCGCTGCGGCGGCCACCAGCTGCAGGTGACCGGCGGCGACGCCATGCGCGTCAAAGAGCTCGAAGTGGAATAAGGGAGTCGCGATGTGTAACGTATGCGGTTGCGGTTCAGGTCAGACACTCATCGGCGGGCATGCGCCCAGGCAGGCACGTGGCCGCGGCGAAGCGCTGCGCTATCGCGCGCATGACGGTAATGCCGCACATGCGCACTCCCATGACCAGCATCACAGCGCCCAAACACACGGCACCATGGATTACGGCAGTGGCCCGGCCGGTGCACACGCGCCGGGCATGAGCCAAGCGCGCATGGTGCAGATCGAGCGCGACATCCTTTCCAAGAACGACCGCTACGCCGCGGACAATCGCGCCTACCTGGCAGAGCACGGCATCTTCGCGCTCAATCTTGTGTCCAGCCCCGGCTCCGGCAAGACCACGCTGCTGGTCAGGACCATCGCGGCGCTGCACGGCGCCGTGCCGCTGGCCGTGATCGAGGGCGACCAGCAGACCGACAACGACGCCGCGCGCATCCGCGCCGCCGGCGCGCCCGCACTTCAGATCAACACCGGCAAGGGCTGCCATCTCGATGCCTGCATGGTCGGGCGCGCCATGGAGCAGCTGGGCTTGACCGACGACAGCCTGCTGCTGATCGAGAACGTCGGCAATCTGGTGTGTCCCGCCGGCTTCGATCTGGGCGAAGCGCACAAGGTCGCCATTCTTTCGGTGACGGAGGGCGAAGACAAGCCGCTCAAGTATCCCGACATGTTCCGTGCCGCCGATGTGATGCTGCTCAACAAATGCGATCTGCTGCCCTACCTGACCTTCGATGCCGAGCTGGCGGTGGCCAATGCACGCCGCGTGAATCCGCGCATCGAAGTGATACGCCTCTCCGCCACCACTGGCGAGGGCATGGACACGTGGCTAGCGTGGATCAGGGCGGGCTGCGGGCAGGCGGCAGCGGGGCGGTCGCACCATGTGCATCCCCGCTCCTCTTCGGCGAGGGAGCACAAGTTTGGAAACGATGAATAGAAATCAAAGAGTGAGCACGATGATCCACGCACAAATCAGGGTATCGGGACAGGTCCAGGGAGTCGGTTTCCGGCCTTTCGTCTATCGTCTCGCGCGCGACCTCGGCCTGGCGGGGTGGGTGCGCAACGACAGCGAAGGCGTCGAGATCGCGGTCGAGGGCGAGCAGCTGCAGGTAATGCGTCTGATCGAGCGCCTGCAAAGCGAGGCGCCCGCGCTGGCACGGGTGGAAAGGATCACGCACGAACTGTCGCAGGCGGTCACCGGCCTGTCCGGTTTTACCATTGCGGCCAGCGCGGCGGGCCGCGTGCAGACCGGCATCGTGCCGGACATGGCGATCTGCCCGGACTGCCTGGCGGAACTGTTCGATCCGGCCGACCGCCGTTACCGCCATCCCTTCATCAATTGCATCCATTGCGGTCCGCGCTACACGCTGCTGGCGCGGGTGCCTTACGACCGCGCCAACACCAGCATGGCGAAGTTCACGATGTGCGCCGCATGCGAGGACGAGTTCGTCGATCCCGGTTCGCGCCGTTTTCACGCGCAGCCCAACGCCTGTCCGCAGTGTGGCCCGCGCCTGAGCCTGTTCGACGCGCAGTGGCGGCCGCTGGAGACGGATGATCCGATCGCCGCCACCGCCGCCAAGATACGCAACGGGGAGGTCGTCGCCGTCAAGGGCATCGGCGGTTTTCATCTGGTGTGCGACGCACGCAAGGCCGCGGCCGTGGAGAAATTGCGCAGCGGAAAGCAGCGCGAGGAGAAGCCGTTCGCGGTGATGGTGCTGAACACGGCATCGGCCCAGTATTACGCCAGATTTCGCAAGCAGGATGCGGCGCTGCTGGAGACGGGCGAGCGTCCGGTCGTGTTGCTGCGCCAGTCCGCTGCGTGCGATACCGAGTTCCCCGGCATCGCGCACGGGCTTCCAAGCATCGGCCTGATGCTGCCGTACACGCCGGTTCAGTACCTGCTGTTCAATGAATTGCTCGGCCGGCCTGAAGGCCGCGACTGGCTGCAGCAGGCCACGCCGCTGGCGCTGGTGATGACCAGCGCCAATCCCGGCGGCGCGCCGCTGGTGAAGGACGATGCCGAGGCGCGCGCCTCGCTGTCGGGCCTGGCCGACGCCTTCCTCACGCACGACCGCGACATCCTGCACCGCTGCGACGACAGCGTGATGAAATGGCAGGGCAACGCGCCGGTGTTCATCCGCCGCGCCCGCGGCTATACCCCGCGCCGCATCGTGCTGCCGTTCACGGGGCCGTCGGTGCTGGCCTGCGGTGCGTGGCTGAAGAATACCGTGTGCCTCACGCGCGGCAACGAGG
>JBQGEN010000394.1:0-4785 GCA_052039615.1 Sideroxyarcus sp.
GAACAGGTCGTCGTAGAAGTTGATGTGATAAACACCGAACTTGTCGCGCAGGTGCTTCATGTGGTCGTAGATGTACTGCGCCGAATTGACCTTGTACAGGCGCTCGAACACGGTGCGGTCGCAGAACGAGCAGGTGTAGGGACAGCCGCGCGAGGTGATCATGGTCGCGCCGTGCTTCTTGATGTAGGAGAACAGCGGCAGGTGGTAGGCCTCGGGGAAGCCCTCCAGTTTCTCGTAGGCGGGGAACGGCAGGTCGTCCAGATTCAGGATGCGCTGGCGGCGCGGGTTGGAGACGATGCGGTCGCCGTCGCGATATACCAGGTTGGATATCTGCGCCACCGGCATGCCGTTGGCGTAATCGAGCAGCGCGCCCTCGCCTTCGCCGATGCAGAGATAGTCGATCTCGGGGAAGTGTTCCAGCAGCGGCGCGCCGATGGACGACGCATGCACGTTGCCGAACAGGATCTTGATGTCGGGACGCTTCTGCTTGATGTACTGCGCCATGTCCACCGCGTCCATGAAGCCGGAGGTGGTGGCGGAAAAGCCGATCGTGTCCGGGTTGGTCGCCAGCACGATCTCGGCGTTCTCCTCGATGGTGGGCGGCGCAAACGGGCCGAGGCAGTCGTGCACGAAGGTCTCATGACCGTGCTTGTCGAGCCAGGCTGCGAGCGACAGGATGCCGATGGGCGGCATGCGATTCGCCAGCACCGAAAAATCCGGCTGGCCGGGAACGAAGTTGAAACCGGCCGGGTGTACGAAGGTGATGCGCATGACGTTTCCGATCTTTCGGCGTTAGCTGGACTTGCAGTATGTCAGAACAGTTTCCGCCATATCAACAAGGGCAAGCGGACGAGGAAGCCTGCGAACAGCCGCAGGTGCATGGAGGTGAGCAGCAGGTTGTCGCGCAGGTAGTTGAAGTGCGACACGCCACCCTCGTTCGCCGCGAAATATTTCACCGGCGCATCCACGTTGATCGGGCGCGCGCCGCACCAGCACAGGCGCACCGCCGCCTCGGGATCGAAATCGAAATGGCGCATCCAGTAGCTGTTCTCCATCACGCCGAGCAGCATCTGCGCCGGGTAGACGCGGAAGCCGTACAGCGAATCGCCGATGCCCTGCCACAACGTCTCGAAGTTAGCCCACCAGTTGGAAACGCGGCGGCCGCGCACGCGCAGCAGCGGGGCGCTGGCATCGAACACCGGGCGGCCTAGCACCAGCCCATCGGGGTTGGCCTGCGACACCTGCATGAACTCGGGGATCTTCTCCGGCGGATGCTGGCCGTCCGAGTCCATGGTCAGCACATGCGTGTAGCCTTCGTGCACCGCCGCGCGCAGACCGTGCAGCACCGCCGCGCCCTTGCCGCGGTTCTCCTTCAGCACCATCACGCGCAGTTGTGGGTCCTGCGCGGCCATCGCCAGCAGCCCCTGGTCGGTGCCGTCGGTGCTGCCGTCCACCACCACCCACACCGGCGCCCATTGTTCGCGCGCGGCGCGCACGGTCTGGTACACCTTTTCGCCGGTGTTGTAGCTGGGAATGAGGACCAGATGGGTCGTGGATGGTGTCATGTCTGCGCCTGCGTCATTTGTTCGCGATAGTATTGCTCAAGGTCGGCGGCGAACGTCTTCGCATCGCCGTGCACTTCAAAACGCTCGCCCAGGCGCACCCGGTAGCGCAGCGGAAAATCGGGCTTGTCGAAGAACGACCAGTGCTTGCCAAGAAAGGGGCTGCTCGCCTCGATGAACACGGTCTGCACCGGCACGCCGGCCTTCTTCGCGACCAGCGCGAAGCCGCCCTTGAATTCGTTCACCGGCGGGTTCACGGTGCGCGTGCCTTCCGGGAAGATCAGCAGCTGCGCGCCGTCGCGCAACGCCACCGCGGACTCGCGCACCAGCATGCCGGTCGAGTCGTTGCGCACGTAGCCGGCCATGCTGGCACCGCCGCCGAGCAGCGGATTGTCGAGCAGCTTCGCTTTCAGCACGCACACAAAGTTGGGCAGGCGCGAACCGATCAGCACCACATCGATGAGCGCGGGGTGGTTGGTGGCGATGATCAGCGACGGGTCCTTGCGCAGCACGTCCAGCGCAGTCAGGTCGCATTTCACCAGACCGCTGGCGCGCACCACGAACAGATAGGTGCGGAACACCAGCATGATCGCGTAGCGCCCCACCCGCTGTGCGGTGCGGTGTGGCAACAGGTGGCGCAGCACGCCGGCGGGGAGGCTCCAGGCCAGGCAGATCAGCGCGAAGAACAGCAATCCGCCATACAGCACGATGTACTCGTACAACGATTTAACTTGTCGCCAGGCCCACATCACGTCATCGCTTCCCTGAGTCTTTTCCGGTTCGACTGCAAGCGTAGCACATCGCCATGCCCGTTCTGTGCATGCCGCCGCTTCACTCGTATTCCACTTCCACCAGCCGGTCGGACTTGTCCAGGATCCAGGTGACGGCGAAGCCGACGGTGAAATACTCCTTGCTCCTGACCAGCGGGCTGTCGGCGAACACCGCACCCTTCAGGCTGTCCCATTTCATGAAGCCGCCGGTCCAGTAGCCTTCGTGCCGTTTGTTGAAGGCGAAGATGAACTGCGTGCCGGCATAGCCGCCGGGAGCGGTGTAGGCCGGCCGCTCGGCGGTCGCATATGGCTGGTCGACATTATAGAAATAGCCGTGATAGTGCCGGTCGGAATAGATCACGCCGCCCACCAGCCCGATGTTCCAGCCACTGCGGTCGATGTCGTGGAAATCCAGGTTCAGCTGCGGCTGGAACAGCCAGCCGGTGTGGCGAAAATGCGAGAAGTCGGAAGCGATGACCGCGCGCAACGGCATGCGCAGGTCGAAGGTGTTCCGCTTGTCTTCCGAGTACAGCAGGTGGAAATTGAGCGAGGGACCGAGCTCCAGCGTCGGGTCGAGATCGGGCATGCCCTGGCGGGCGGCCGCCCCCTTGGCGGGAACGGAGCCGTTCACGCTGACATCCATCTCGACCGCATCGCGCTTGAAGATCAGGCCGCGCACGCGCTCGCGGTTCACCTGCAGCACTTCGCCGTTATAGGCGAGATAGGGGACCGGCAGCAGGTAGAACTTGCGTTCGTTCGCCCCGCGGTAAACCGGGAAGTCGATGGCGGCAAACCCGGCGCCGACCTCCCACAGCGGCCGGATCTCGGTTTGCGCATGGGCAACGGAAAGACAGCACAGGGACGAAACCAACACGACGGACCGGACAAGATTCTTCATGCGGCAAAAACCCGGGCGCTACTGAGCATCGTTGAAATACGCGCCCTCGATCTCCAGCAACAAGTCGGAACGGCAAATGTTGGAATGGAGGTAGACCGCCTTGCACGCCAGGCCGAATTCGGCCCGTACCCGCGCCTGTACCATCGCCAGATCCTCGGCATGGCGCAGATAGACCTTGAGCAGCATGCGTCCCCGCACCGGGCCATAGTGCGGGATCTGCTGCAGCAGCGTGCGGATGTTGAGCAGCGTCTCGGCGGTCTGCTTCTCGGCATCGCCCTGGTGCAGCGTCTCGTAGCCGACGATGCTGGCTGTGCCGGAAATGAAGAAGCAGTCCTGTCCGCCCAGCGTCGCCGACAGGGCGCGCACAAAGATCGGGCTCTTCGGACCGAACTTGTCCGGATAGTGGTAGGCGCTCACCTGGCGCGGATTCTCTACCGCCTTGCCGGGTTTCTTTCCGGCCATGAAGTAGACCACCAGCGATCCGCTGTTGCTGCCCAGCGCGCTCGCCGCCGGCACGCTCTCTTCGCCGATGCTGCGGCCGTTGGCGACGAACGCCGCATGGCGCCCGACGTTGAAGCCGCGATAGCGCTCGAGGCCGTTCTCGTCGTCGTTGATCTGCGGGAAGTAGTGCCAGACGCGTAACAGGTTGCGGTAATCGAGATGGTCGATGAACTTGAAGATGCGCATGTAGGCCTGCTCGGCCAGCGTCTCCAGCGTCACCCCCTCCTGTTGCGGCAGCGACAGGCTGCCGAACAGCACCTTGCCGTCGGTCGTACCGCAGATGCCCTGATATTCGCAGGCCGTCACCGGCGCATCGCTGGTCCAGACCTCGAAGCTGCTGGCGTTACCCCCCAGCACCGGGATATCGACCTGGACCGGCGCGCATGGTGTCGTCGGCAACGGCAACGCGCCGCCGAAACCGATCACGCTCATCACATGACCGTCATGCCTTTCCAGATACGCTCCGACCTCATCGGCACCGAGGTATGCCAATCCGAATTGCGTGCTGCTACTTCCCATATCAGCCTGTCACACCGATATCCATGACCCGGATGGAACGTTTGCGCTTGCGCCACGCCATGATGCTGGACTTCAGATGGAGCAGCGATCCGCCGTAGTACATCACCTTGAACATGAACAGCCAGAAGGAATAGCGATCAGTGCGGTACACGTCGCCGGTCAGGATGGAGATCAGTGCGCGCTTGACCTTGCTCTCGGTGCCCTTGTACATGAGCAGGTTGCGCATGGCCGGGGTGGTGATGCGGTAGATGAACCAGGAGAATATTTTGGGGCCCTGCATGATGGCCTTGTCGAAATCCTTCAGGGCCTGCTCGGCCTCCTGCGGCTTGCTCAGGCAGCGCTCGACGGCATCGGCGCCGGCGAATGAACTCGCCATCGCGAGGAACACGCCGGAAGAGAAGATCGGGTCGATGAAGGCGAAGGCGTCGCCCAGCAGGATGTAGTTCTCGCCGGAGGAACGCTCGGACAGGTAGGAGAAATTGCCGGTGGCGGTCACCGGCGACACCAGCTTGGCTTCCTTCATCCGCTCCGTCAA
>JBQGEN010000395.1:0-6521 GCA_052039615.1 Sideroxyarcus sp.
CCAAACTACTGCGCGAGCAGAACAAGAAGAAAGTATTGCTGGTGAGCTGCGACGTGTACCGTCCCGCCGCTATCGATCAACTTCGCACGCTGGCGCAACAGCTCGGCATCGACTTCTTTCCCTCGGACGCCAGCCAGAAGCCGCAGGACATCGCCCTCGCCGCGCACGACTACGCGAAGAAGCACCACCATGACGTGCTGATCGTGGACACCGCCGGCCGCCTCGCGGTAGACGAAGCGATGATGGCCGAAATCAAGCAGCTACATGGCGCGCTGAAACCCATCGAGACCCTGTTCGTGGTCGACGCCATGACCGGTCAGGATGCGGTGAACACGGCCAAGGCGTTCGGCGAAGCATTGCCGCTCACCGGCGTGATCCTTACCAAGCTCGACGGCGATGCGCGCGGCGGCGCGGCCCTGTCGGTGAGACAGATCACCGGCAAGCCGATCAAGTTCGTCGGCGTCAGCGAGAAGCCCAACGGCCTCGAGGCCTTCCACCCCGAGCGCATGGCGCAGCGCATCCTCGGCATGGGCGACGTGCTGTCGCTGCTGGAAGAAGCGCAACGTAGTGTCGATCACGCCGAAGCCGAAAAACTGGCCAAGAAAATGCAGACCGGCAAGGGCTTCGACCTCAACGATTTCAAGATGCAGATCGTGCAGATGAGAAAGATGGGCGGCATGTCCGCGCTGATGGACAAACTCCCCGCGCAGCTCGCCCAAGCAGCAGCAAGCGCGAAGGTCGACGAGCGCCAGATCAACCGCACCGAAGGCATCATCAACTCGATGACGCCCTACGAGCGCAGCCATCCCGAACAGATCAAGGCCTCGCGCAAAAAGCGCATCGCCGCCGGTGCCGGCGTGCAAGTGATGCACGTCAACCAGTTGCTCAACCAGTTCGAGCAATCGCAGAACATGATGAAGATGCTCAGCGGCAAGGGCATGATGAGCAAGATGATGAAGGGAATGGCGGGGAAGTTTCCCGGCATACGCTAAACGCAAGGTTGAACAATCAGAATGACCATTAAAGCCATCATATTCGACGTCGACGGCACCTTGGCCGATACCGAGGACGCGCACCGCATCGCCTTCAACAAGGCCTTCGCCGAGAACGGCCTGCCCTGGAACTGGGACGTGGCGCTGTACGACAAGCTGCTCAAGGTGACGGGCGGCAAGGAACGCATCATGTATTACGTCGAAAGCTATCTGCCGGATTTCAGGAAGCCCGCCGATTACGAAAAATTCGTGAAAAACCTGCATGTGCAGAAGACCGCGCATTACACCGCGGCGTTACGCGACGGCCATATCCCGCTGCGCCCTGGCATCAAACAGCTCATCACCGACGCGCACAAGACAGGCATCCGCCTTGCCATCGCCACCACCACTTCGCCGGAGAACGTCGGCGCCTTGCTGGAAGTCGGCTTAGGCAAGGACTGGGCGAAGCATTTCGACGCCATCGGCTGCGGCGACATCGTGCCACAGAAGAAGCCGGCACCGGATATCTACAACTGGGTATTGAACGAACTCAAGCTCGCACCGAAGGATTGCATCGCGCTGGAAGACTCATACAACGGTTTGCGCTCGGCACTGGCTGCCGGCATCAAGACCTACGTCACCATGAACCCCTACACCCACAAGCAGGATTTCAATGGTGCGGCCGGGGTGTTCGACGACCTGAGCGACCTGCCCGGCTTCTACAAGGTCACGGGACTGCGCATTTAGGCAGTTCGGCCGGTTTCCTGCTAATCTTGGGGGAAATCCGATTGTTCGCGAAACATCATGCAAAATTATCTCAAACGCATCCTGACCGCCCGCGTCTATGACGTGGCGGTCGAAACACCGCTGGAACTCGCGCCCAACCTGTCGGCGCGTATCGGCAATGACATACTGCTCAAGCGCGAAGACATGCAGCCGGTGTTCTCGTTCAAGCTGCGCGGCGCATACAACAAGATGGCGCAGCTCACCCCCGAACAATTGAAACGGGGCGTCATCGCCGCCTCGGCGGGCAACCACGCGCAGGGAGTTGCGCTCAGCGCGAATCGGCTCGGCTGCAAGGCCGTCATCGTGATGCCGACCACCACGCCGCAGGTAAAGATCGACGCGGTCAGGCATTTCGGGCAACGCTCCGTAGAGATCGTGCTGCATGGCGACAGCTACAGCGACGCGTGCACTCACGCGTATGCACTGGAAAAGGAAAGACAGCTCACCTTCGTGCACCCCTTCGACGATCCCGATGTGATCGCCGGCCAAGGCACCATCGCCATGGAGATCCTGCGTCAGCGCCAGGCGCCTATCCACGCCATCTTCTGCGCCATCGGCGGCGGCGGACTGATCGCGGGCGTGGCGGCCTACGTCAAGCAGGTGCGCCCCGACATCAAGGTCATCGGCGTACAGACCACCGATTCTGACGCAATGGCGCGCTCGCTCAAGGCGAAGAAACGCGTCACGCTCAACGACGTCGGCCTGTTCTCGGACGGCACGGCGGTAAAGCTGGCGGGCGAAGAAACTTACCGTGTTTGCAAACAATATGTAGATGAAGTGGTGCTGGTGGACACCGACGCCGTATGCGCCGCGATCAAGGACGTGTTCCAGGACACGCGTTCCATCCTCGAGCCCGCCGGCGCACTGGCGGTCGCGGGGGCCAAGCTGTATGCCAAGCGCGAGAAGCTGAAGGGCGAGACGCTGGCGACCGTATGCAGCGGCGCGAACATGAACTTCGACCGCCTGCGTTTCGTCGCCGAGCGCGCCGAGATCGGCGAGAAGCGCGAGGCCATCCTTGCCGTCACCATCCCGGAGACGCCGGGCAGCTTCCGCAAGTTCTGTTCGCTGCTCGGCAAGCGCAACATCACCGAGTTCAACTACCGCTACGCCGACCCGACGGCGGCGCAGGTGTTCGTCGGCATCCAGGTCAAGGACCAATCGGAGACCGCCGATTTGGTCGACAAGCTGCAGCGCGGCAAGTTGCCGACGCTGGACCTGTCCGACAACGAGATGGCCAAGCTGCACCTGCGCCACCTGGTCGGCGGCCACGCCGCAGCCAAGGACGAGATCCTGTTCCGCTTCGAGTTCCCGGAACGCCCCGGCGCGCTGATGAATTTCCTCAACAGCATGGACCACAGCTGGAACATCTCGTTGTTCCACTACCGCAACCACGGCGCGGACTACGGGCGCGTGCTGGTCGGCATGCAGGTACCGCGCACCGACAAGAAGGCGCTCAAGACCTTCCTCGACACGCTCGGCTATCCGTACTGGGACGAAAGCGACAATCCGGCCTACCGGCTGTTTCTGGGGTGATTCGATCCGCGGCGGACATATTCGCCACGCGATTTCAGACAGCAACTAGCCGCGGGTTTGGACAGGAGCCCCGGTGTCATCCTGTTCGACGGGCTGCATTTTCAGATATCCATAAAAGCGCTTCCCGGCTTTCCCGGGAAAGATATGCCATTTATTATCCCGCCCAATAATAATTATTAATTATGTTCGTCGACGTTAATGTGAATATCGCGATAGATAGCATCATGTTGGCAACTTTATCTTGAGAGGCGGCTCAGAAATGAACATCCAAGCTAGAAAGCAGGTGCTCAGACAAAGTATAATCGCCGCCCGCGAAAAGTTGCCCGCGGCCGAAAATCTGCGTCTAAGCAGCGCCGTCATTGGCTCTGTGTGCGATTTGCCCGCCTACCGGCAGGCACAGACGGTGCTGGGTTATCTGAATTTCGGGGCGGAGCTGGCTGCTGAATTGTGGGTTCGGCAGGCCTTGTCCGAAGGCAAGCGGGTGTTGTTGCCGCGCGTGAACCGGGCCAGCAGGCATCTGGACTTATATAAGGTGCACGACCTGGAGCAGGATGTGGCGCCCGGTTTGTGGAACATACGCGAGCCGGTGATGGAACGCTGCATAAAAGAAGAAGCGCTGGGAACGGTGGATTTCGTCCTGTTACCTGGCGTGGCATTCACCCGCGAAGGCGGGCGCCTGGGATACGGCGGCGGCTTTTACGACAAGCTGCTGGCGCGCATGCCGCACCGGCCGGCTTTGGTCGCCGGGGCGTTCGCGCTGCAAGTGGTGCAAGAGATTCCGTTGGAAAGTACCGACCATAAAGTGGAATGGCTGGTGACGGAGAATGAAACGATACATTGCAACTGAGGGAGAGAGTAAGCGATGGCAACACAGCAACCGGAGAAACTGGATCACGATCCGCAAGAAACTCAGGAGTGGCTCGACTCGCTCCAGTCCGTACTGGAGAAGGAAGGCGCAGCGCGCGCCCATTTCCTGCTGGATCAGTTGATCCACCACGCACGCATGGCCGGCGACGACATGCCGATCAGCGCGACCACACCCTACCTCAACACGATTTCCTGCGACAAGGAAGAGCGTTCTCCGGGAAACAAGGAGCTGGAGCACCGCATCCGCGCGCTGATGCGCTGGAACGCGATGGCCATCGTGATGAACGCCAACAAGGAATCTTCCGAGTTGGGCGGCCACATCGCCAGCTTCGCCTCGGCAGCGACCCTGTATGACGTCGCATTCAACCATTTCTTCCACGGCAAGACCGACGATCACGGCGGCGACATGGTGTATTTCCAGGGTCACTGCTCGCCCGGCATCTATGCGCGCGCCTTCCTCGAAGGCCGCATCAGCGAAGAACAGCTGCGCAAGTTCCGCCAGGAAGTGGACGGCGACGGCCTGTCTTCCTATCCGCACCCCTGGCTGATGCCGGACTTCTGGCAGTTCCCCACCGTATCGATGGGCTTGGGCCCGTTGATGGCTATTTATCAAGCGCGCTTCATGCGCTACCTGCAGCATCGCGAACTGGCGCAGACCGAAGGCCGCAAGGTGTGGGCTTTCCTCGGCGACGGCGAGACCGACGAACCGGAATCGCTGGGCGCGATCTCCATGGCTGGACGCGAGAAACTGGACAACCTGATCTTCGTGATCAACTGCAACCTGCAGCGTCTCGACGGCCCGGTGCGCGGCAACGGCAAGATCATCCAGGAACTGGAAGGCGTGTTCCGCGGCGCTGGCTGGAACGTCATCAAGGTCATCTGGGGCGGCCGCTGGGACCGTCTGCTGGCCAAGGACAAGAGCGGCCTGCTGCTCAAGCGCATGGAAGAAGTGGTCGACGGCGAATATCAGACCTACAAGGCGCGCGACGGCGCGTATGTGCGCCGTGAATTCTTCGGCAAGTATCCCGAACTGCTGGAACTGGTCGCCGACATGTCGGACGACGAGATCTGGCGCCTGAACCGCGGCGGCCATGACCCGCTCAAGGTGTTCGCGGCCTACACGGCAGCCAACAAGCACAAGGGCCAGCCGACCGTGATCCTCGCCAAGACCGTGAAGGGCTACGGCATGGGCGCATCCGGCGAAGCGCAGAACCCGACCCACCAGCAGAAAAAGATGGACGAAGAGTCGCTGCGCAAATTCCGCGACCGCTTCAACATCCCGGTCACCGACGACCAGCTCTCCAAGCTGCCGTTCATCCGCCCGGCCGAGGACAGCCAGGAAGCCAAGTACCTGCGCGAACGCGGTGCAGCGATGGGCACCATCCCGGCGCGCAAACCGGTCGCCACCAAGCTCGACATCCCCGCAGTCTCCGCGTTCGATGCCTTGCTGAAGGACAGCGAAGGCCGCGAGTTCTCCACCACCATGGCGTTCGTGCGTCTGCTCGGCATGCTGGTGAAGGACAAGGCCATCGGCAAGCAGATCGTGCCCATCGTGCCGGACGAATCGCGCACCTTCGGCATGGAAGGCATGTTCCGCCAACTCGGCATCTTCTCGCAAGTGGGCCAGCTGTACACCCCGCAGGATGCCGACCAGCTCATGTTCTACAAGGAAGACAAGACCGGGCAGATCCTGCAGGAAGGCATCAACGAGGCCGGCGGCATGGCCGACTGGATCGCCGCGGCGACCTCCTACGCCAACCACGGCGTGGCGATGATCCCGTTCTACATCTACTACTCGATGTTCGGCTTCCAGCGCATCGGCGACCTGGCTTATGCGGCGGGCGACCTGCGTGCACGCGGCTTCCTGGTCGGCGGCACTGCCGGTCGCACCACACTCAATGGCGAAGGCCTGCAACACCAGGACGGCCACAGCCACCTGATGGCCGCCACCATCCCCAACTGTGTGTCCTATGATCCGACCTTCGCTTACGAACTGGCGGTGATTGTGCAGGACGGCATGCGCCGCATGTACCAGGAGCAGGAAGACGTGTTCTATTACCTCACGGTGATGAACGAGAACTACGCCCACCCGGCCATGCCGAAGGGCGCGGAAGCAGGCATCCTCAAGGGCATGTACAAGTTCAGTGCCGGTGCCGCCAAGGCGAAAGCCAAAGTGCAGCTGCTCGGCAGCGGCACCATCCTGCGCGAAGTCATCGCGGCCGGCGAACTGCTGGAGAAGGATTTCGGCATCGCCGCCGATGTCTGGAGCGTGACCAGCTTCAACGAACTGCGTCGCGACGGCATCGACTGCGAACGCTGGAACATGCTGCATCCGGAAGCCAAGGCGCGCGCCAGCTATGTCGA
>JBQGEN010000396.1:0-4044 GCA_052039615.1 Sideroxyarcus sp.
TAGCTGATGCAGCCCTCGGCATGCTTGCCCGCCTTCTTCACCGCCTCGATGGAGACGCGCAGGTTGCGCATGTCGTTCATCGCGTCGAAGATGCGGAACACGTCCACGCCGTTGTCGGCGGACTTCTGCACGAAGGCGCGCACCACGTCGTCCGAGTAGTGGCGATAGCCAAGCAGGTTCTGGCCGCGCAGCAGCATCTGGATGCGCGTGTTCGGCAACGCCTTGCGCAGGCGCTTCAGGCGTTCCCACGGGTCTTCCTTGAGGAAGCGCACGCAGGAATCGAAAGTCGCCCCGCCCCACGCTTCCAGCGACCAGAAGCCGATGCTGTCCAGCCTGGAACAGATGGGCAGCATGTCGTCGGTGCGCATGCGCGTCGCGATCATGGATTGGTGTCCGTCGCGCAGGACGAGTTCGGAGATTTGTGTCTTGGCCATGGTGTTAAGCTAAGGTTGAATTGAAATTAAACATAACGGCATTTGCTCCAGTCCCTCTCCCGCAGGCGGGAGAGGGGTTTTGGGGTGAGGGGTGCAGAGCCGGGACATATCTGCGACGGACACACAGCCCCTCATCCCCGGCCCTTCTCCCGCCTGCGGGAGAAGGGAGTCGCAACGCAAACATTGAAATTCGAACACCATCTCAGACACCTTCGTGCGCCGCGATCACTGCCGCGATCACCGCCGCCCTGAGTTCCGGCGGCACCTTGGTGACGTAGTCGATCAGTTCCGGGTGCGCCTCGACAAAGCCGGTGTTGAAATCCGCCTTCCTGAAATCGGGATGCTTGAGGATCTCCTGATAGTACGGGACCGTGGTCTTGACGCCGTACACCACCATGTCGCTGAGCGCGCGGCGGCTGCGCTCGACCACGCCTTCCCAGGTGAGCGCCCACACGGTGAGCTTGGCGCACATGGAATCGAAATACGGGGGGATGACGTAGCCGCTGTACATGGCGGCGTCGATGCGCACGCCGGGGCCGCCCGGCGCGTAGTAGCGCGTGATCTTGCCGAAGCTGGGCAGGAAGCCGTTCTTGGGGTCTTCCGCGTTGACGCGGAACTCCATGGCATAGCCGCGGAACTGGACGTCCTTCTGTTCGTATTGCAGCGGCATGCCGTCGGCGATGCGGATCTGTTCCTGCACGATGTCGATGCCGGTGATGGCCTCGGTGACGGTGTGCTCGACCTGCACGCGCGTGTTCATCTCCATGAAGTAGAAGCTGCCGTCCTGATCGAGCAGGAATTCGACCGTGCCCGCGTTCTCGTAACCCACCGCATGGCATGCCTTGACGGCGAGCGCGCCGATGTAGTCGCGCTGCTCCTGGGTGATCTGCGGCGAGGGCGCGATCTCGACCAGCTTCTGGTTGCGGCGCTGGATGGAGCAGTCGCGCTCGAACAGGTGGATGGCGTTGCCGTGGCTGTCGCCCAGCACCTGCACCTCGATGTGCTTGGGGTTGACCACGCACTTTTCCAGGAACACTTCCGGCTTGCCGAACGCCTTGCTCGCTTCCGAGATCACGCGCTCGTAGTTGGTCAGCAGGTCCTTCTCGCTGTCGCAGCGGCGGATGTCGCGCCCGCCGCCGCCGTTGGTGGCCTTGAGCATGACGGGGTAGCCGATCTGGGCGGCAAGCACGCGCGCCTCTTCGACATCGGCGAGATTGCCTTCGCTGCCCGGCACGCAGGGGATACCGGCGGCGATCATGGCATTGCGCGCCTGGATCTTGTCGCCCATCTGGCGCATCACCTCGGCGTTCGGACCGATGAACTTGATGCCGCGGCGCTCGCAGATCTCCGGCAGCTCGGGATTTTCGGAAAGGAAGCCGTAGCCCGGATGCAGCGCGTCGCAACCCGAGGTCACGGCGACATTGACGATGTTATGCGCATTCAGATAACCGGCAACCGGCTCGGAACCGAGGTGGTAGGCTTCGTCCGCTTTCTTGACGTGCAGGGCGTGGCGATCTGCATCGGTATAGATGGCGACCGACTTGATGCCCATCTCCGAGCACGCACGCACGATGCGGACTGCAATCTCTCCTCGGTTGGCGACGAGTATTTTTTTAATCACTGGGTAAATCCTAATAGTTCGGCACGCAACGATTAAATTGTAACATTCGAGCCGGCCCGATGACCCGCCCACAGAGCGGGGAAGTTGAGTCAAATGCTTGGTTGTGCGGGCAGCACCGTTATAAATTAGACTGCACGCCTTTTCTGTCCAGCATCAAGAATGAGGTCATGGGAATGAAGCAACGCGTGTTGATCCTGGGGTATGGCGAGATGGGGCATGCCATGGAGTATCTGCTGGCTCCGCGCCACGACGTGCGCATCTGGAACCTGGGCGAGGTGGTGAAGGGCAGCCATGCGACGCTGGAGGAAGAGGTTGCCGAGGCGCAGGTGATCCTGTTCTGCCTGCCGGTCAACCCGCACCACGAGATCGCGAGCCGCATCGAGCCTTACCTGGCCGGGGGCAGCCTGTGCCTGACCATCGCCAAGGGGCTGGATGAGAGCGGACGGACGGCGGCGCAGGTGTTCGATGCGACCTTCAACGGCAAGCATCGCTACGGCGTGGTGTACGGGCCGATGATCTCGGAGGAGATCAGGGCGGGCCGGCACGCCTTCGCCGACGTGGTGCTGTCCGATGCCGCGGACTTCGACGTGATGCACAGCCTGTTCCGCGGCAGCACGCTGATCTGCCAGCAGGCATCGGACATGCACGGCCGGAGCTGGTCGGTGATCCTGAAGAACGTGTACGCCATCATGTTCGGCGTGGCGGATGAACTGAAACTGGGCAAGAACATGCGTGGGCACCTGATGGTCGCCGCGGTCGCCGAGCTATCCGGCATCGTGCAGGCCTTCGGCGGCCAGGCGCACACGCCTTACAGCTATGCCGGCCTGGGCGACCTGCTGACGACCGCCACCAGCGAGGACTCGCATCACCACACGCTGGGCCGGCAACTGGCGCGCGGCGAGTGGAGCGACATCTCGGGCGAGGGCGTGCATACCCTGCAGATGGTGGAGAAATATCGCGTGTTCGACTGGCGCGCCTTCCCGCTGTTCACGCTGGCGCACGACGTCGTCACCGCGCCGCAGACGCTGCATGAACGCGTCGAAGACTATCTGAAGCAGTTGCGGGATATGGAGAGCTGCCCGATCTGAGTCTGTCGGCGCACCGATCACAACAGGTTCGCCGCACCCGTGTTTTTTTCAACCATCCACTCGCCGTCGCTCTTGCACAAGGTGTCGGCGTAGTTCGCCATCTTGATAGCGATGTGAGTCGCTTTCTTGATGTACTCATTCTCGTTCGCGTCGCTTACCTCGCCCTTCTGCACATAAGCCGCGAATATCTCGGCGGCCATATTGGCAATGACGCTTTCGCTATGCTGCAAGCTGAGAAAGGTTCCTTTTGACATGACGCCTCCTGTTGGTGAAATTACTGAATTGTGGCAAGCA
Source organism: Sideroxyarcus sp. (assembly GCA_052039615.1). GTDB lineage: Bacteria > Pseudomonadota > Gammaproteobacteria > Burkholderiales > Gallionellaceae > Sideroxyarcus. Next base: position 3,438 of record JBQGEN010000396.1, read on the forward strand.
CGAGGCTGCGACCCGGATCAGTGCACTTGCCGGGCATGATATTGAAGAACGGCGCCGATCGAATCCGCATCGGGGGCATACAGCCCCAGCAACCAGCCCGCAATGAGGCACAGCATCGATGTCAGCATGAATGGCCAGAAAGTCTTGCGCAGCGCCGTCTCCAGCCAATGCCGGCCTTCCATTCCCCTCAGCCGACGGTAGAGTCCCGCTGACAGCATTCCATCCAGCAATAGCTCGGCAAACAACACAGGCGCGGAATAAACGACATACAACGACGACAGCACCAGCCCCGCCAGCAGCATCAATACGAAAAGTGGAATGGCGAGCTCATCCGCCGCCGCCGCGCCTTCGAGCACCTCGCCGACCACTCCGTCGGAGGCGGCCGCATCCGGAACCATGCTGCCGGAAGCATCATCGAAAGATGCGCTCGCACCGCCGCCTCCGAACTCGCCTTGCTTGCCGGCATAACAGACACTCTCCCCACTGCTCTTGCCGGGCGTGGGCAACGCATTACCGACATCCGGGATATCGGCATAGTCTTCCGCCCTGGTTCGCAGCCAGAGCCATAGCAGCAGCAGGAACACCAGGTACGCGAAGGTGCACGCCA
>JBQGEN010000397.1:0-2753 GCA_052039615.1 Sideroxyarcus sp.
ACAGGCCGTCCAGCTCCTTGCGCTGTAGCGGGGACTGCAGGCGCTCGGTCTCCGGTGGCGGATCGTTGTTCACCAGATACGGCTTGATCGAGTGATACTGCTTGAAGAACTGCGTCATGTCCACGATCAGGTCGCGGATGACCGGCAGCCCGGGCAAAGGACGGATCTCGACCGGCTGTTTGAGCGACGAAAGCGGCGTGATGCAGGCCAGTCCATTGCGCCCGTTGATGTTCATCGCATCCGATCCGCACACCCCCTCGCGGCAGGATTTGCGGAAACCGATGCTGTCGTCCTGCTGCTTCAGCAGCATCAGGGCATCCAGCAGCATGGCGTCGCCCGCCTCCATGCTCAGCTCGTAGTCCTGCATGTAGGGCTTGGCATCGGTATCCGGGTTGTAGCGGTAGATTCGGAATCTCATCGCAGCCCCCTAGTACACACGCGCCTTGAGCGGGAAAGACTCTACGGTCAGCGGTTTCAAGCGCACCGGCTTGTAATCGAGCCGGTAGCCCTCGCTGTAGTACAGGGAATGCTTCAGCCAGTTCTTGTCGTCGCGCTCGGGGAAATCCTCGCGCGCATGCGCGCCGCGGCTTTCCTTGCGCGCCTCGGCGGCCGTCATGGTGGCCTGGGCGACTTCGATCAGGTTGTCCAGTTCCAGCGCCTCCACGCGCGCCGTGTTGAATACGCGGCTCTTGTCCCGGATCTCGGTGTGGCGCACCCGCTCCGCCACTTCGCGAATCTTCTGCACGCCCTCCGCCATCAGGTCGGGGAAACGGAACACGCCGCAGTGCGTCTGCATCACCCTGCGCATCGCATCGCCCACCTCCGCAACGCTTTCGCCGTCCTTCTGGTTCTCCAGCCGCGCCAGACGTGCCAGCGGCCGCTCTGCCGCATCGGCCGGCAGCGGTTTGGGGTTCGGGTTGTTCTTCAGGTCCTCGATGATCTGCCGTGCCGCGGCACGCCCGAACACGATCAGGTCGAGCAGCGAGTTGCAGCCGAGGCGGTTCGCGCCGTGCACCGACACGCAGGCGCACTCGCCCACCGCGTAGAAGCCCTGCACCACGTCTTCCGGTGCGGTGCCGTGCGGCGCCACCACCTGGCCGTGGTAGTTGGTGGGGATGCCGCCCATCATGTAGTGCGCGGTCGGCACCACCGGGATGGGCGCTTTGGCCGGATCGACATGGGCGAACTTGAGGGCGATGTCACGGATGCCGGGCAGGCGGTGGCGTATCACCTCGTCGCCGAGATGGTCGAGCTTGAGCAGCACATGGTCGCCGTGCGGCCCGCAGCCACGCCCTTCCTTGATCTCGGTGGCCATGGCGCGCGACACCACGTCGCGGCTGGCCAGGTCTTTCGCCGTCGGCGCGTAGCGCGGCATGAAGCGCTCGCCGTCCTTGTTCACCAGATAGCCGCCCTCGCCGCGCACGCCCTCGGTGATGAGCACCCCCGCGCCGTGCACGCCGGTCGGATGGAACTGGAAGAACTCCATGTCTTCCAGCGGGATGCCCGCGCGCGCCGCCATGCCCAGCCCGTCGCCGGTGTTGATGTAGGCGTTGGTGCTGGCCGAGAAGATGCGCCCCGCCCCGCCGGTGGCGAACAGGGTGGCGCGCGCCTGCAGGATCATCACTTCGGAAGTCTCGATCTCCATCGCCACCACGCCCAGCACATCGCCGTCCTCGTCGCGGATCAGGTCGAGCGCCATCCATTCGACGAAGAAGTTGGTGTTGGCCTTCACGTTCTGCTGGTACAGCGTATGCAGCAGGGCATGGCCGGTGCGGTCGGCAGCAGCGCAGGCGCGCGGCACCGGGTTCTTGCCATAGTCCTGCATGTGGCCGCCGAACGGGCGCTGGTAGATCTTGCCGGAATCCAGCCGGTCGAACGGCATGCCGAAATGCTCCAGCTCGTACACCACTTCCGGTGCGGCGCGGCACATGTATTCGATGGCGTCCTGGTCGCCCAGATAGTCCGAACCTTTCACGGTGTCGTACATATGCCAGTGCCAGTTGTCCTCGTTGACGTTGCCCAGCGAAGCGGCGATGCCGCCCTGCGCCGCGACGGTATGCGAACGGGTCGGAAAGACTTTTGAGAGTACGGCGACCTTGAGCCCTGCCTGGGAGAGCGTCAACGCCGCACGCATGCCGGCTCCGCCCGCGCCCACCACCACCACATCGAATGTTCTTTTTGCGATTGCCATCTAAAGACCCCAGAGTATCTGCACTGCCCACAGCACATAGACGACCAGCGCCAGTATCACCAGCACATGGATCAGCAGGCGGATGCCCGCCGGCTTCACATAGTCCATCACGATGTCGCGCACGCCAATCCACGCGTGATAGAACACGCTCAGCAGGAACAGCATCGAGAAGGTGCGCATCACGTTGCCGGAAAAGAGATAGGTCCAGGTGTCATAACCGAAGTCCGGCTGCAGCAGCAGATAGACCGTCAGCGCCAGCGTATAGACCGCCATCACTGCCGCAGTAACGCGCTGCGCCAGCCAATCGCGCAGGCCGTAGTGCGCTCCGGTAACGACCCGGTTCACCATAGCTGCGCTCCCAGCACGACGGTCAATATCAGGCTCACCGCCAACACCCCCATGCTGCTGGCGCGCGCCGCAGCCAGGGTCGGCAGCAAGTGCAGATCGATGGCCAAGTAACGCAATCCGGCACAGAAGTGATGAAGGAACGCCCACAGCAACCCCAGCAACATCACCTTCAACAGGGGATTCGCGAGAGTTTCGGTCAGGTTGGTATAAGTCT
>JBQGEN010000398.1:0-1897 GCA_052039615.1 Sideroxyarcus sp.
GGCCGCTGTGCGCGGTCACGCAGACGTCGCCCGGCACGCACTCGCCCTCTGCCAGCAACACCCGATGGCGGCAGGTCGCACAATCGGCAAATATGGCTTCCGCCGGCGGCGGCGCTTCGGAATGACGATCCGACATGTTCACAACCTTCAATGGTGACTCCGCAATAATCCTGCCGGGAAGATGAGCAACCACCGTGCCAAAACGCTGACGGGGCAGCAATGCCAGCGACGGCGCGGATTCAGCTGCTGCCAGCGAGCGAGAGCCGGCGCTTTTGTAGCGATTGCGACATGGATCGCAGGCGGGCTGCCCCCTTCCTGCATCTATATCTTCTTGCGCAACACCTTCATGGCCGAACTCTCGAAACCGAGCCTGCGGTAGAAGTCCAGCGCCGGCCGGTTGTCGCGGTCGGCCAGCAGGGTGACGCGGGTCATGCCCTGCCCGTGCGCCCACGCCAGCACATGCTCGACCAGCCGCCGTCCCAGGCCGCCACCGCGGTGCTCGCGACTAACGATCACGTCTTCCAGCAACAGCACGCGCCCGCCTTGCGCCGTGCTGATCGTGATCAACGCATTGGCCATGCCCGCCACGCTGCCGTCCACGCGCAGCACGAACAGCCGGCCGCTGTGCGGCGCGTCGAGGATGGCACGCAGCGCGCGCAGCTGCAGTTCGCGTTCGGGCCGGAAATCGCTTTCCAGCGCGAACAGCTCGGCCAGCAGGTCGGCGAGCCGTGGCAGGTCGTCCGCCCCGGCGAAGTCGATCTCGATCGTTGCGGGGGGTTTCAGCGCAGCGCCCCGATGTAGCGGCCCGTCGCACCGCCCTCATCGGTCGCGGCCTGCTCGGCGGGCGTGCCGATCATGCCGAACTGGTTCATCAGCTGGATGACGATCAGCACCAGTTCCTGGTCGTCCGAATCGCTGAGCGCCTTCAGCGTAAGCTCGGCATATCCCTTGTCGCCGCTCATTCTGACCAGATCGAGGTTGGTCCCCGTTTTTTTTGCCAATACCTTCAGCTTGGCCAATAAGGCCATTGTTGCTGGATCTAGCATGTTTCAACTCCCGTTGTCGCCGCTGTTATCGTAGTTATGCTGGCGTTGTAATTAGTAACGAACCCTCCTACCAATCTTCAATGGATCATTCGTCATCCACCTGCGCCAGCACCACGCCGATGGCCCGTTCCGGGTCCACGGTCAGGCTCAGGCAGTGTTCGCCGCCACCCACCAGATAGAGATTGAAGCGGTCGTTGCGCAGGGCGGGCGGCAGCCGCGCCGGCATGTCGTCGTCGCTGCAGAAGGTAAAGCGCAGATCCGGCCATATCTTCTTCAGCGATTCCAGCGCAGCCTCGTTCAAGGTGCCGATGGAAGCGGCCGTGCTGGCGATCTGTTGCAGTGTGTCGGAGGTCAGCATGGCTAGTCGTCTTCCGCACCAGCGAACTTGCTCAGCGATTTCGCCTCCACGCCGAGTATCCTCGCCAGCCACGGCGGCGGCGCGTCGAGTACCGCCTGCAGACGCTGCAGCGCGATGCTGGCCTTGCCGCCCTCCGGCGCCTTCACCGGATGGATGTTGGCGCGCACGGCCTTGGCCGCCGCCGGGCCGCCGATGGACTGCACGTAGACGATCTGGCAATCCTTGATGAGATTGGCGCGCGCCACGTTCTTGTCTTCGGCGTCGTCAGCGATATTGGTGGCACGGATGTCGATCAGGCGCAGCTCGTCGCGCCCGACCTGGTAGATAAGGAAGCGCGGGCAGGAGCCGAAGTGGCCGTCCAGGTTCTCTTCGGTGTTGGAGGCGACGGCGACGCGCAGGCTGCCGGGCATGTCGCCCTCCCTGTAGGCTACCGGCTGCGGCAGATCCTCGGCATCGGCGGACTGGCCCCACAGGTGGCGCACCGCCAGCTTGA
>JBQGEN010000399.1:0-1901 GCA_052039615.1 Sideroxyarcus sp.
TCATCCGCTCGACTGCAGGGAGCCGACGTGGTCATGGTGACCAGCTTTCTCGACAAGCCCCTCTACCGGCTGGTGGTGCGCCCGGAGATCAGGACTGTTGCGGATCTCAAGGGTAAGAGACTCGGAATCACGCGGTTCGGCACCGTTACGGATTCGATGACCCGGCTGTTGATTGGGAAACTTGGGTTGGATCCGGACAAAGACGTCGCCTATGTCCAAATTGGAGATGTGCCGGTATTGCTGGCATCCCTCACTACCGGACGGACCATTGATGGCGCGATCATTCAGCCGCCCTATTATCTCAAAGCCGTAGCGTCGGGTATGCGAGTTTTGGTGAATATGCAGGAGATGGACATCCCTGTGCAGCAAACCGGCTTGAACACGACTGATAAATTTATTTCGAAAAATCCTGACCTCGTGCGCCGCGTCGTGAAGTCGCTGATCGAAGGGATTCATCTGATGCGTACTGATCCAACTGTGGCCAAGCGTGCGTTGTCGAGGCGCATGCAGATCAAAGATGAAAAAGAGATCGAGGATACGTACTTGCTGCTCAAGAGTTTCGTGCCGATCAAGCCTTATCCGACGCTGGAAGGTTTTAAGACAATCTTCGACGACCTGTCGAAAAGAGTTCCAGCGGCAAAGACCGCCAACCCGAAGGAATTTGTCAACACGCGGTTTATCGAAGAGCTTGACCGCTCCGGCTACATCGACAGCCTCTACAGGTAGCGTCATGAAACCGTATGACATCGTAATCGTCGGCGGGGGCATGGCCGGACTGAGCGCGGCTTTGTATGCTGGGTGGCTGGGTCGTAAAGTATTACTTGCCGAGCGGCAAATGTTTGGCGGACAAATCGTTAATGCCGATCAGATAGAAAACTATCCCGGCTTCCCTGAAGGAATACTCGGCGCTGATTTGGTGTCGCAGGTGCGAACGCAAGCGCTCAAGTTTGGCGCAAAGATGCAATACCTTGAGATCACCTCGATCGAAAAGCGTCACGAAGCGTTCGTCCTTGAATCGAACGAAGGTACTTATGGCGCGCACAGCGTGATCGTCGCCACCGGGGGAAATCCTCGCCGTCTCGGAATCAAAGGCGAGGTCGAGCTCGAAGGGCTCGGCGTTTCCCGCTGCGCGACTTGTGACGGCGCCTTCTTCGCGGAAAAACCGGTGGTTGTTCTCGGCGGCGGTGATACAGCTTTGGATGAAGCGCTGTATCTTGCAGGTATTGCAAATAAGGTAACTGTCATTCATCAGACTGAACAACCGACGGCGAGTGCTGCGCTTATCAAGCGGGCTAAAGAAATCGATAAAATTGAGTGGATTACCTCCGCGGCGGCAACGGAGATCATCGGCAGCGGTTCGGTTGAGGGAGTACGATTAAACAACGACAAGCAAATCGTCACCGCAGCCGTGTTCATTGCCATTGGTTTCGAACCGGAAACGGCCCTATTGAGAAGCGTCATCGAGATCGACCCTATGGGTCATGCAGCCGTCGATCTTCATATGCAAACGTCCGTTCCTGGTTTATTCGCGGTCGGTTCCGCTCGACAAGGAAGCTCCGAACAGATCTCATCCGTAACGGGCGACGGGGTTACAGCCGCCATCTTTTCTGATCGTTATATTTCCGCAAAATAGAATTCTGAGCATTTGCCTAGTCTTAATCGATCCTGCTTGGAATCGAAGTGGAAAACGGTGTTCGATTGCGATAGATGAATCGCTTGAACCCGGATTCAGCAGTAGAGTTAATAATGTGTACTGATCAAGGGGCGAGCCCGGAGGAGCGAAGGCACAGAAGCGAACAATTTCAATGCTGTCTAGGGTGCTTGCTCCAGGTTGGTAATTTTCCAGGGAGTCCGCTGCAGCGCCGAAGGTTGCAGGCCGCTACAAGCCACTGGCCCATTGC
>JBQGEN010000400.1:0-22580 GCA_052039615.1 Sideroxyarcus sp.
TAAAATCCGCAGTTGGAAAACTTGACGCACTTTACCTTCTAGAAAGCGAGAACTCAACTTGAGCACCCCCTCCAACAGCCTGTCCTACCGCGACGCGGGCGTCGACATCGACGCCGGAGATCAACTGGTCGAGAACATCAAGCCCTATGCCAAGCGCACCATGCGCCCCGAAGTCCTGAGCGGCATCGGCGGTTTCGGTGGCCTGGTCGAGATCTCGAAGAAATACAAGGAGCCGGTGCTGGTGTCAGGCACCGACGGCGTCGGCACCAAACTCAAGCTCGCGTTCGAGCTGAACCGCCATGACACCGTCGGCATCGACCTGGTCGCCATGAGCGTGAACGACATCCTGGTGCAGGGTGCGGAGCCGCTGTTCTTCCTCGACTACTTCGCCTGCGGCAAGCTCGACGTGCCCGCCGCCACCGAGGTCATCAAGGGCATCGCTGCCGGCTGCGAACAGTCCGGCTGCGCGCTGATCGGCGGCGAGACCGCCGAGATGCCGGGCATGTACCCGGTGGGCGAATACGACCTCGCCGGCTTCGCCGTCGGCGTGGTGGAAAAATCCAAAATCATCACCGGCGAGCACATCAAGGCGGGCGACGTGGTACTGGGCCTGGCTTCCAACGGCGCGCACTCCAACGGCTATTCGCTGGTGCGCAAGATCATCGAGCGCAGCAAGCCCGACCTCAACGCCAGATTCGACGGCGAGCGCACGCTGGCCGACTGCATCATGGCCCCGACGCGCCTGTACGTGAAGCCGATGCTGAGCCTGATGCAGCAAGTCACCGTGAAGGGCATGGCGCACATCACCGGCGGCGGCATCACCGAGAACGTGCCGCGCGTGCTGCCGCAGAACGTGGTCGCCGACATCGACAGCAAGACCTGGCAGATGCCCAAGCTGTTCCACTGGCTGCGCGAGGGCGGCAACGTCGAGGCGCAGGAGATGTTCCGCACCTTCAACTGCGGCATCGGCATGGTGGTGGTGGTTGCAGCGGCGGATGCGGATGCGGCGATCAAGCACCTGCAGGGTGCAGGCGAAACCGTGACGCGCATCGGTGTGATCCGCGCGCGCAACGGCGACGAACACCAGACGCAGGTAAGCTGAAGCCCGTGAAAAAGATCGTCATCCTCATCTCCGGCCGCGGCAGCAACATGCAGGCGCTGCTGGAGGCGAGCCTGCCCTGCCGGATCGCCGCGGTCATCAGCAACCGCGCCGACGCTCAGGGACTGGAGACCGCCAAGGCGCATGGCATCGCCACCGCCGTCATCCCGCACAAGGACTATGCCGACCGCGCCGCTTTCGATGCCGCGCTGGCCGCCGCCATCGACCAGCACGCGCCGGACGTGATCGTGCTGGCCGGATTCATGCGCATCCTCACCGACGCTTTCGTCGAGCGCTACGCTGGCCGCCTCATCAATATCCATCCTTCGCTGTTGCCGGCCTATCCCGGCGTCAACACGCACGAGCGCGCCTTGCAGGACGGCATCAAGATCCACGGCTGCACGGTGCATTTCGTCACGCCCAGACTCGACCACGGTCCCATCATCATCCAGGCCGCGGTGCCCGTGCTGCGCGACGACACGCCGCAAACACTGGAGGCGCGCGTGCTGCGCGAGGAGCATCGCGCCTATCCGCAGGCGATACGCTGGTTGTGCCGCGGCCAGGTGTGGCTGGACGAGCAGGGCCGCGTCGCCAGCGACCGCCTGGAACAACCCGGGGCAGCGCTGCTCTCTCCCGGCCTGGATTGACCCATGCGCGCGCTCGCTGTCCTGCTGTTGTGCTGCGCCGCTCCCGCGCTGTTCGCCGCTCCGCCGGCGCGCATCGAGTCCAGCTATGACGTGATGACCAAGGGCATCAAGATCGCCGAGATCACCGAGAAGTTCACGCGCAGCGGCGAGCATTACCGCATCGAGAGCGTCACCCGGCCGGTCGGCCTGCTCGCCCTGCTCAAGCCTGACACGATCCATGTCGTGAGCGAAGGCGACATCACGGCGCAGGGCCTGCGCCCGCACAGCTACATTCACCGGCGTACGCAGGACACGCACCGCAACACCGGCGCCGACTTCGACTGGCAGCGATCCACGCTGACGCTGAGCGACCGCCACGGACAGCGCATCGAGCCGCTCGCCGCCGGCACACAGGATCGCCTGAGCGCGCTGTACCAGTTTCGTTATATCTCCCTCCTGCGCGAGCGCAAGGAAGTGACCATGCGCATCACCAACGGCAGCAAGATCGACGTGCGCCAATACCTGGTCCAGCCGGAACAGACACTGACCGTGCCGCTGGGCACGCTGCAGACGCTGTACCTGAGCACACCGCCGCAGAAGACCGCCTGGAAGACCGAACTCTGGCTGGCGCCCGAGCACGGCAATTTCCCGTGCAAGGTCGTGCTGACCGAAGACAACGGCGACCAGCTGTCGCAACTCCTCACCGCCCTGAGCATCACCCAGTGAGCTTCGTGCCGGCCACGCCATCGCTCCGCATCGTCATCGCCATCGTTTTCTCGATGATGCTGCACGGCCTGGCACTGTGGGGCAGCGACATCCGCTTGCCACAGACAGCCCCCGTGTTGCCGCTGCTGGCGGCGAAGCTGGAAGCGCTGCCCGCCGCGCCGGCGCAACCCCGGCCGCAACGCAAGGCCAGGCCCGCCGTGCCCGCGCCGGAACCGACACCCGTGGCCACGGAAACGCCGCAGGAGGTTCCGCCGGCGGACAACCCGCCCGACGCTGCCGCCGAGACCGAGACCCCGGCCGCGGAAAGCGCGACGGAAGATGATCGCCCGCCCTTGCCCAGACAGGCCCGGCTCGCCTTCGCCATCCACCTGGGGAACGGCGGGCTGCGCGTGGGCGAGGCCGTCCATACGCTGGAGATTAAGGACGGCCGCTACGTGCTGCAAGCGACGACCAGAACGGTCGGCCTGGCGCGGCTATTCAAGAGCTACCAGCTCACCCAGTACAGCAACGGCAGCTACGGCAAACATGGCCTGGTCCCGGAACTATTCCAGGACGAGCACAAAGACAACCTCGGCACCCGGCAGAATGCAGTGGAATTCGACCGTGAAGCGCAGCTCGCGCGCTTCTCGAACGGCCGTGAGGCAGCGTTGCCGGCAGAAACGCAGGACGTCCTGAGCGTCATGTACCAGGTCCCGCCGCTGGCCGGCACGGAAATCGCCTCGATCTCGGTCGGCAACGGCAAGAAGATAGAACGCTATGACTTCGAGATCGCCGCCAACGAGGAGATCGACACCACGCTCGGCAGACTGCTTACCGTGCGCCTGCACAAGATGCGCGCCCCCAACGAAGAAGGTCTGGACATCTGGCTGGCACGGGAATACCGCCTGTTCCCGGTGAAGATACGCTACACCGAAAAGAACGGGGAAGTCGCCGCCGAAGCCGTCATCACCGACATCCGCGTGTCGGAAGAACAAGGAGAAAGAAACAATGCTGTTAACTGAATACCGTCTCGACCTGGTCGTACAAGCCCTGCGCACCGCCCTGAAAATGGAGCACCCGGCGGATGCCGTGCTGCGCCATTTCTTCCAGGCCGAGCGCATCGGCTCCAACGAGCGCGCGCTGGTCGCCGACACGTTGTTCGGCGTGTTGCGCCATCGGCTGTTGCTCGAACACGCCTGCACCCTTGATGACAGAGGACAGGCCACCGCGCGCCGCATGGCCCTGGCCTATTGGGTCAAATTCGGGGGCTACAACCTGCGCGAACTGGAACCGCTGCTCAAGGCGAAAGAAGCGGAATGGCTGGGCAGGGTAAAGAGCATCAACGCAAACGAGCTGCCGCTTTCGATCCAGGCCGAACTGCCGGAATGGATCGTCGAGAAACTGCGCGCGCAGCACAGCGATGCCGAGATCCTCGAACTGGGTCGCTCCATGCAACAGCCAGCCCCGCTCGACCTGCGCGTGAACACCCTGCTGGCCGGTCGCAACGAAGTGCTGCAGTCGCTGCAGTCCGAAGGCATGGATGCGCAGGCCACGCCTTATTCGCCCGTGGGCATCCGCCTCAAATACAAACCCGCGCTGAACAAGCACGCGCTGTTCCTGTCCGGCCGCTTCGAGGTGCAGGACGAAGGCAGCCAGTTGCTCGGCCTGCTGCTGGCGCCCAAACGCAACGACATGGTGGTGGATTTCTGCGCCGGCGCCGGCGGCAAGACGCTGATGCTGGGCGCGATGATGAACTCGCAAGGCCGTTTGTATGCCTGGGACGTTTCGGAGAAGCGCCTCGCCAACCTGAAGCCGCGCCTGAAGCGTTCCGGTCTGTCCAACGTGCAACCGCAGCTCATCGCGCACGAAAACGACAGCAAGGTGAAGCGCCTGGCCGGCAAAATCGACCGCGTGCTGGTGGATGCGCCATGCAGCGGTCTGGGCACGTTGCGCCGCAATCCCGACCTCAAGTTCCGCCAATCGCCGCAAAGCGTGGCGGAGCTAAACGGGAAGCAGGCGGCGATCCTGGCATCGGCCGCGCGCCTGCTGAAACAAGGCGGGCGCCTGGTGTATGCCACCTGCAGCGTTCTACACGAGGAGAACCAGGCCATCGTGCAGGCGTTCCTTGCCGCGCACCCCGATTTCACGCTGCTGCCGGCAGGCGAGGTGTTGCGCCAGCAGCACATCGAGCTGGCGATGGGCGACTATCTGCAGCTCACGCCGCAACTGCACGATACCGACGGCTTCTTCGCGGCGGTGTTGGAACGCAAAGCGTATATCCACCCTGCCCCGGCGGTTAATGATATGGAATAATGCGCGGATCGGGCTGCGCGAAGACAGCGACTCGCCACATGTTCATTATCAACAAGATGTTGTGCAGGGAGGGTTATGAAGAAGATCACGATGTGCGGAGCGCTCGCGCTCGGCATGCTGGCGGCGGCGCCTGGCGGCGCTTCCGCAACCGAAGATGAGGCCTGGCCTGAACTGAGCCTCGGCGACCTGATGAAGGTCGGCGTCGAATCGGCCTCGCGCAAGACCCAGACCATCTCCGAAACGGCCGCCGCGGCCTTCGTCATCTCCGCCGCCGACATCAGGCGCTCCGGCGCGCTGACCATCCCCGAGATACTGCAGCTTGCCCCCGGCGTCGAGGTCGCCCGCCTCGGCAACAACAAGTTCGCCGTGACGATACGCGGCTTCAACGGCCGCATGGCCAACAAGCTGCTGGTGCTGGTGGACGGCCGCTCCATCTACAGTTCGCTCTACGGCGGCGTGATCTGGGAAGCGGAGAACCTGCCGCTGGAAGAGATCAACCGCATCGAAGTCATCCGCGGCTCGGCCGGACTGGCGTGGGGCTCGAACGCGGTCAATGGCGTGATCAACATCATCACCAAACGCGCGCAGGACACCGCCGGCTGGCTGGTCGACACCCATGCCGGCACCGAGACCGGCAAGGCCGGACTGGCGCTGCGCTACGGCGCCAAGGCCGAGGACGGCTCCGCCTTCCGCGTGACGATCAACGAGCAACGACGCGACGGCGGCAAGGAAGTCACCGGCAAGGAGGCGCAGGATTTCTGGAACGACACCTCGCTCAACTTCCGTTACGACAAGCCGGTGGGCATGGACACACGCTGGTTCTTCAGCGGCCGCGTGTTCGACTCGCACTCGGATGAAAGCTGGCTGATCCCTACCTTCGACTCCACGGCGATGTACGATGCGGCACTATACGGCAACAACCGTCTGGTTCCCTTTGTCACCCGGCGCAACGGCGGCGACCTGCTCGGCCGCTTCGAACAGACCACCGACAGCGGCGGCGAGGTGCGCGTGCAGACCTACTTCGAGAAATTCCAGGGCGACGTGCCCGGCTCCAGCAACAAGCACTCCACCTTCGACTTCGACGCGCAACACCGCTTCCCGTTGGGCGAGGCGCACGACATCGTGTGGGGCGGCAACTGGCGCGAGACCGAGCACCATAACGACATGCAGCCCGGTGTCTTCCTGACCACAACCAGCCCTGACACCACCGTCACGCTGAGCAGCCTGTTCGCCCAGGACGAATGGGCGCTGGTGCCGCGCACCTTCAGCCTGCAGGCAGGCGTCCGCGTCGAGAAACAGACCTTCGGCGGCACCGCGCCGCAGCCGTCGGTGCGCGCATTGTGGACGCCGAACGAACTGCATACGCTGTGGCTGTCCTGGTCGAAGACGGTGCGCTCGCCCAGCGTGGTGCAGCAGACGATGGGGGCCTATGCGGTCGCAGACACCTCGCAGGCGCTGCCGGCACTGGTCTTTGCCGCGCCGGGCGAGCAAGGCGGCTTCGGCAACGAGAAGGTGCGCACCCTTGAACTCGGTCACCGCGCGCAATGGACGCCCGCGTTCTTTTCCGACCTGAGCGCCTATGTCAGCAAATACGAGGGCGTGTTCGGCGTGGTCGGTTCGACCATGGCGGCCAACGCCGCCGCTTCCTTTACCGGACTCCCGGTCGACCCGGCCTGTACCGCGGCCCTCGCCAACTTCGGCCTGAATCCCGCGGCGCCGGGACTATGTATCACACATATCTACGGCAATGCCACGCCCGCGCGCACGCGCGGCGTGGAACTCGCCACCGAATGGAACCCTGTGTCCGACTGGCGCCTGCAACTCAACGCCTCGCGCATGTGGCTGGATGCCGGCGCAAACACGCCCTATGACTCCAACGCGCTGCTGTATGGCAGCAGCCCGAGATACCAGGGCTCGCTGCGCTCCTCCTACAATCTCACTACCGACCGCCAGTTCGATCTCTGGCTGCGCCGCATCGGCGGCCTGTCGCGCACCAGCGCCTACAACGGTGCAAGCGGGATGACGCCGGTCGCCGCGAGAACGGAGCTGGACCTGCGCTTCGCCGAGCAGGTGAACGAATCGCTCGAAATCTCGCTCACGCTGCAGAACCTGCTGTCGAAACAGGAGGTCCAGTTCCATCCGGACTACATGCCCGGCCTGCCCGTCGTGCCGCAGCGCACGATCTACCTGAAAGCGCTATGGCATGACCGGTAACAGGATGACACCCTTCTTGCCGTCGCGCGCCAGCGCGGGACCGCTGCATGCGGAATAGGCTGCGCTTCATTCTGCCGTTGCTGCTGCTTGCCGCGGGCATGCAGACCTGCCGTGCCGAGCTGTCTGAACTGCAGGTCAAATCTGCCTACGTGTTCAACTTCATCAAGTTCGTGGAATGGCCCCCCGCGGCGGTGAAGCCCGGCGACAAGATCAGGCTATGCGTGATCGGCGACCTGGAATTGCAGAACTCGCTGGGCGCCCTCGCTGGGCGCAAGGTCGGCGGCCACGAACTGCACATCGCCCCGCACCCCGGCGGCCGCGACGACCTGCATGCCTGCCACGTGCTGTACATCGGCGAACAGCAACAGCGGCGCGCCATCCAGATCATCAAGGCGCTACACGCCGCGTCCGTGCTGACCATCTCGGACATGCCGGACTTCGCCCAGCGCGGCGGAGGCATCGGCCTGCTGCACCGGGACGATCGCATGCTGTTCGAGGTCAATCTCGCCTCCACCCGCAAAGCCGGATTGCGGCTATCCGGCCAGATGCTGAATCTGGCTGCCAACATCTTTGGAATGTGACCCGCATGCGCACCTTCCCGAACCTGTCCAAGTGGTCGCTGCGCCGGAAACTCATCTTCCTTATCATGCTGAGCAGCGCGCTCTGCCTGCTGGTCAGCTTCAGCGTACTGTTCGCCAGTTCGCTGCGCACCAGCCACCAGGAATCACTGCAGCAGCTTTCCGGTATTTCCGACATCCTGGCCGAGAACGCGCAGGCCGCCCTCGTCTTCTCCGACCGCGCCGAGGCCGGGCGTCTGCTCGAATCGCTGCAGGATCACCGCGAGATCGAATCGGCGTGGCTGCTGGATAACGCTGGCACCCCCCTCTCCGCCTGGCACCGCGACGCCACGGCGCCGCCGGCGCCGGCGGCCTTCATGGTCGAGGCCCAACAGCTGCGCTCGGAATTCTGGTCGCGCAACGCCGAGTTATACCGCCCCGTGGTGCGCGGGGACGAAAGGATAGGCTATCTGCTGCTGCACGCAGACTTCACCGAACGCTGGCAGCGGCACATCGCCGATTTCGAGAGTGGCCTGGCCGTCGCCGCGCTGGCGCTGCTCGCGATCTACCTGCTGGCGATCCGCCTGCAACGCCTGATCTCGCAGCCGATCCGCGACGTAGCGGACACTGCCCGCACCATCGCCGACGACAAGGCCTACGAACTGCGCGTGCCGCAGCACGCGAACGACGAGATCGGCGAACTGGGGGCGGCGTTCAACCACATGCTGAGCGAGATCCAGCAGCGCGACGAGAACCTGCTGCGCCAGCAGGAGCGCCTCGAAAAGGAGGTGGCGAAACGCACCGCCGAACTGGCCAAGACCAACGACGAACTCGCCCTGGCGGCGAAGATCTCCAGCCTCGGCTACTGGGAATACGACGTCGACAGCCGCGAGTTCACCTTCAACGACCAGTATTACTCGCTGCATTCCACCACGGCCGAACAGGTCGGCGGTTACCGCATGACGTACGAGGAATTCGCCCGGCGTTTCGTGCATCCCGGCGACGCGCAGCACATCAGCGACCTCATCCAGCTGGAGACCGATTCCGGCGAGAACGACTTCGTGGTGGAGGCGGAGATCCGCATCCTGTGCGTCGCCGGCGAAGTACGCTGGGTGCGCATGCGCTTCAAGTCGCTGCCCGACCCGCTGGGGCGCAAGACCCGGCTGACCGGCGTCAGCCAGGACATCACCGAGAAGAAACGCTCGGAAGAGACCATCTGGCAGCAGGCCAACTTCGACCCGCTCACCGGCCTGCCGAACCGGCGCATGTTCCAGGACCGGCTGGAACACGAGATCAGGAAATCGCACCGCGACGGGCTGCCGCTGGCGCTGATGTTCATCGACCTCGACAAGTTCAAGGAAGTCAACGACACCATCGGCCACGACAAGGGCGACATCCTGCTGGCCGAGGCGTCGCGCCGCATCGCCCGCTGCGTGCGCGAATCCGACACCGTCGCCCGCCTGGGCGGCGACGAGTTCACCGTCATCCTGTCCGAACTGGGCGACACCGACAGCGTCGGGCGCATCGCGCAAACCATCCTGGACACGCTGGTGGCGCCGTTCCTGCTGGGCGAGGAGTCTGCCTTCATCTCCGCCAGCATCGGCATCACGCTCTACCCCGACGACGCCGGCAGCCTGGAAATGCTGATGAGCAACGCGGACCAGGCCATGTATGCCTCCAAGAGCGCCGGGCGCAACCGCTACAGCTATTTCACCCCCAGCCTGCAGGAAGACGCGCTGAGCCGCATGCGCCTCATCAACGACCTGCGCGTGGCGCTACCCGACAACCAGTTCCGCCTGCACTACCAGCCCATCGTCGAACTGGTCAGCGGCAACATCCACAAGGCCGAGGCGCTCATCCGCTGGCAGCATCCGGAGCGCGGCTTGATCAACCCGGCCGAGTTCATCACGCTGGCGGAAGAGTCCGGCCTGATCATCGAGATCGGCGACTGGGTGTTCAAGGAAGCCGCGCGCCAGGTACAGCGCCTGCGCGCCACGCACCACCCGGAATTCCAGATCAGCGTGAACAAATCGCCGGTGCAGTTCCACAACGACGAACGCTATTTCCAGAACTGGCTGCCCTACCTGCAAGAACTGGGGCTGCCCGGACAAAGCATGAAGATAGAGATCACCGAGGGCCTGCTGCTGGACGCCACAACGACCGTCAAGGACAAGCTGCTCGACCTGCGCGACGCCGGCATCCAGGTGGCGCTGGACGATTTCGGCACGGGCTACTCATCCCTGTCCTATCTCAAGAAGTTCGACATCGACTACATCAAGATCGACCGCTCCTTCGTGCACAACCTGAGCGCCACCTCGGACGAGATGGCCCTGTGCGTGGCCATCATCGTGATGGCGCACAAGCTCGGGCTGAAAGTGATCGCCGAAGGCATCGAGACCCTGGCCCAGCGCCACCTGCTCGCCGCCGCCGGCTGCGACTACGGCCAGGGCCATCTGTTCTCCCCGCCGTTGCCGTCGCACGAGTTCGAGACCCTGCTCGCGGCATCGATGCTGAGCGCCTGACGCGGCGCCGATGAGCGCAGCGTCCAGCATTCTCGCTTCTCCGCAACTCGCCTCCTGACTTTCTCCTCGCGACTGTCCTGCACGCCCCGATCAACGTTGCCACTGCTGCATGCCGGCCCCGCCCTCGCCTTCAGGCGGGGTGGTGCCTGAGCTTGCCGACCTTGGCGCGCGTCCACTCGATCAAGTCGTCCACATAGGTGAACACCACCGGGATCACCAGCAGACTCAGGAAGGTCGAAGTGATCAGACCGCCGATCACCACGATGGCCATCGGCGAACGGAAGCTCGGATCGACACCGATGCCCAGCGCCACCGGCAGCATGCCCGCGCCCATCGCCAGCGTCGTCATCACGATGGGGCGCGCGCGCTTCTTGCAGGCGTCGAGCAAGGCTTCGGCGCGGTTCATGCCGCGCTCGCGCCGCGACATGATGGCGTACTCGACCAGCAGGATGGAGTTCTTGGTCGCGATGCCCATCAGCATGATCAGGCCGATCATGGAAGGCATGGACAGCGCGGTGCGCGTGACGAACAGCGCGAGGAATGCACCCGGCACCGACAACACCAGTGCGGCGAGGATGGTCGCCGGCTGCATGAAGTCCTTGAACAGCAGCACCAGCACCACATAGATGCACAGCACGCCGGTCAGCATCGCCAGCGCAAAGCTGTCGAACAGGTCGGCCATCGCCTCGGCGTCGCCCACCGTGGTGCGGATCACCCCCGGCGGCAACTCCTTCAGGCTGGGCAGCGCGATGGCTTGCGCCTCCACTTCGCCCAGCGGTTGCTGGTTCAGCTCGATCTCGAAGTTGATGTTGCGCATGCGGTCGTAACGGTCGATCTCGGCGGGACCGCTCTCGATGCTCAGGTTCGCCACGCTGCCCAGCATCACCGGGCCGCGCGCACCCTGCACCACCAGACGCGACAGCAGCTCGATGTCCTGGCGCGCATCGGCACGCAGCTTGACCACCACCGGGATCTGCCGGTCGGGCAGGTTGAGTTTCGCCAGCGCCTGGTCGTAATCGCCCGCGGTGGCGACGCGCAGCGTGTCGGCGATGGCGGCCGAGGTCACGCCCAGATCGGCGGCGCGCGCGAAGTCGGGACGCACCACCAGCTCGGGACGCACCAGGCTGGACGTCGAGGTGACGTTGCCGATACCGGGGATGGTGCGCAGGTCGCGCGCCACCTTCTGCGCGTGATCCGCCAGCACCTGCCCGTCCTCGCCGGCCAGCACCAGCACGTATTTCTCGTTCGAGCCCGCCAGTCCGACCTTGATGCGCACGCCGGGGATGACCTGCAGCGCCTCGCGCAACTGCGACTCGATCTCCTGCTTGCTGATGTCGCGGTCCTGGCGGCGGGTGAAGTTCAGGGTCAGCGTCACCTTGCGCACGTCACTGGCGCCGCTGGGCGCGAACGGGTCGCCGCCGGAGTTGCCGCCGCCGATGGCGGTGTAGATCAGCGTCACATGCGGGTTGGCCGCCACGATCCCGCGCGCCTGCTCGGCGATGCGGTAGGACTGGTCGAAGGTGCTGCCCGGCGGCAGGTTCAGCGTCACCTGCGATTGCGACAGGTCGTCCGGCGGCACGAAGCCGGTCGGCAGCAGCGGCACCAGCATGAAAGAGCCGAAGAAGAACACCGCCGCGCCAAGCAGCGTCTTGACGCGGTTGTTCAGGCAATATGTCGCCCACTTCAGATACAGCGTTATCCAGCCCGGCAATTCATGCGAGACGCGCGGCCTGAGGAAATAGGCCGACATCATCGGCGTCAGCATGCGCGCGACCACCAGCGAGAACAGCACCGCGATCGCCGCGGTCCAGCCGAACTGCACGAAGAACTTGCCGGGCACACCGCCCATGAAGGCGGTGGGCAGGAACACCGCGACCAGCGTGAAGGTGGTGGCGATTACCGCCAGACCGATCTCGTCGGCCGCCTCCATCGCCGCCTGGTAGGGCGTCTTGCCCATCTCCAGATGGCGCATGATGTTCTCGATCTCGACGATGGCGTCGTCCACCAGCACGCCCACCACCAGCGACAGCGACAGCAGCGTCACCACGTTGACGGTGAAACCCATGAAATACATCACGGCGAAGGTCGGTATCACCGCCAGCGGCAACGCCGTCGCCGCCACGATCGTGGCGCGCACATTGCGCAGGAACACGAACACCACCAGCACCGCCAGCGCCGCGCCTTCATACAGCAAGTTCATCGAGCCGACATAGTTCTCTTCCACCGGGTCGACGAAATTGAAGGCCTCGGTGATGACGATATCGGGATGCTCCGTCTTCAGGCGTTCCAGCACTTTGGCGACGCCTTCCGCCACTTCGATTTCGCCGTAGCCGCGCGAACGGGTGATCTCGAAACCGACCACTTCACGTCCGTTCAGCAGTGCCGCCGTGCGCCGCTCCGCCACGGTGTCGCTGACATAGGCCACCTGGTCGAGGCGCACATGGCGGCCGTCGGACAGGCCGATCTCGATGCCGGCGATGTCTTCTGCCGTGCGCACCGTCGCGATGGTACGCACCGATTGTTCCATGCCGCCGATATCCGAACGGCCGCCGGATGCTTCCTGCTGGACCAGGCGCAGTTGTTGCGAAACTTCCGAGGCGGTCGCATTCAGCGCCAGCAGTTTGGCCGGATCGAGCTCGACACTGATCTGCCGCGTGACGCCGCCGACGCGACTTACCGCACCGACACCGCGCACCGACAGCAGCGACTTGGTCACGGTGTTGTCGACGAACCAGGACAGCTCTTCGTCGCTCATGCCGGCGGAGGCGATGGTGTAGGTGAGGATGGGCATGCCGCTGAGTTCCATCTTGGCGACGATGGGGTCACGCAAGTCGCGCGGCAAATCGGAACGCACGCGCGTCACCGCCGAGCGCACGTCCTCCACCGCCTCCTGCGAATCCTTTTCCAGCCTGAATTCGGCGGAGATGGTGACCGTGCCGTCCTGCACCTTGGTGTACAGGTGCTTGAGACCCTGCGTGTTGGCGAGCGAGTTCTCCAGCTTGCGCGCCACCTCGGTCTCCATCTGCACCGGCGATGCGCCCGGCAGCGAAGCGGTCACCGTCACGGTGGGCAGGTCGATGTCGGGGAACTGCTGGATCTTCATGGCGCGGAAGCCCATGATGCCCATCAGCGTGAGCATGACGAAGGCGAGGATCGCCGGCGTCGGGTTGCGGATGGACCAGGATGAGACGTTCATTTCGTTTGACCTTTCACGACCTGGACCAGATCACCTTCGGTCAGGAATGCGCCGCCGCTCTCGACGACCGCCTCGTTCGCCTTCAGTCCCTGCCTGATCTCGATGCGGTCGCCGTTGCGCTGCCCCACCGTCACCGCGCGTTCCTGCACACGGCTGTCCGCGCCCACGATCAGCACATAGCTCTTGTTGCCGCGCTGCAGCACGGCGGATTGCGGCAACGATTGCAGATTCTTCTTGCCGCCGCTGACATCGAAGGTACCGCGTGCGAAAGCGCCGGCGATGATGCCGCTGCTGTCGGGCAGCGAAACCAGCGCATAACCGTAGCGGGTCTGCGCATCTACCGACGGCGAGATCGCGCGCACCGTGCCCCTGATGACGCGCCCCTCGCCGACGACGATCTCCGCGCTCATGCCGCGACGGATCAGCATCAGCTCATCGGCGGTCAGGTCGGCGCGCCATTCCAGACGGCCCTTGCGGATCAGGCGGAACAGTTCCACGCCGGGCTGCGCCATGGAGCCGACGTTGGCATTGGCATAGGAGATGACGCCGGAATCCGGCGCCACGATGCGCCCCTGCGGCGCTGCTTCGCTGCCGCGCACGAAGTTGTCCAGGGTCACCAGCACTTCGCCCTGCTTCACATGGTCGCCGATGCTGACCTTCACCTCGGCGATGCGCAGTCCCTGCACCTGCGCACTGATGATGGCTTCCTGCCAGGGCAGGATGCTGCCGTTGGCAGACAGGGTGCGTGCCCACTTGTCGGCCTGCAGTGTGGCGGTGCGCACCGTTAGCGCGGGACGGCTGGTCGAGGATGCGGCGTTTTGCTGTTCCGCGACGCCATGCGGCATCAGCCAGAACGCGGCCCCCGCCAGCACCAGGCCGGACAGGGTGATCTTTTGATACATGCGGTTGGACATGATGTTCATGTTCATATCGTTCTTCCTTTCACGGCACTGTTTTTTGTTCTTGAGATTGCCCGACCAGTCGGTTCATGTCCGCGCCGTTGCCGCACGCCGGCCGCGCTCGGCCTCGACCAAAGCAACGGCATATTCCACCAGCCTCTCCGCCATCGCCTCCCTGGCCTGCTGGCCTTCGAGCAGGTGCGGGGCGAAATTCCCGACTGCCGTGCGATTGTGCAGATAGACGGTCGCCAGCCCGATCACGGCGAAGGTCAACCGGTCCACCTCCACGTCCGGCTGCTCCAGACTGAACTCGCGGCACAGCAGCGTCTGTATCTTGTGGTGGTTGGGGCGGAACGCCTGCACCATGGCGTCGCCCAGCACGCCGCTGGGCTCGCCCTCCTCGCGCGCATGCAGCCGCATGAAGAGCTCCTGCATCGGATACTCCTCGGCCACCGGAGGGAACAGCCAGCTGTAGAAGGAGTGCAGCGCTTGCCGCAGCGAGACTTGCGCGATGTCGAGCGCGACGAACGCGTTGCACTCGCTCAGGAATGGCAGGCGGAACACTTCGCGGTACAGCTCCGCCTTGTCGCCATAGTAGTAATGGATGGACGCCAGATTGACCCCGGCGCGCTTGCAGATCGCGCGCGTGGTCGCGGCGTGGTAGCCGACCTCGGCGAACACCTCGGCGGCCGCCTGTAACAGGCGCCAGCGCGTCTCCTCGTGCGAGGCCGGCTGGTGGCCGAGCAGGCGTTGAGCGGTTTGCAGCAACACGCAGCGCGTCTCTTTCTTGGCGATCATGCGTCGGTCCGGAATCGAGTCAGATGGCGCACAGTAATTCAGTCATCCGATTAAGTCAAATGACTGAATCTGATTCGGAAGTGCGCACGTCCTGCATTTTTATGATGCGGGTCAGTTAGTTATGAATTAAGGATTGAAGGGAGGACTGCGGTAGACAAGGTGAGCCTGGATCTGGCGTTACGGCTCGACGCTCCGGTAAACGACCTCGACCACGACCAATTCCTCGACACCGTTGGGCAGCTGCAGCAGTACCGCATCGTCGGCGCGCGCCGTGAGCAGCGTGCGCGCCAGCGGCGACACCCAACTGATGTGGCCCTTGCCCGCATCCGCTTCGTCGATGCCGACGATGCTGTAGGTGCGCTCCGCGCCGTCTTCGTGGCAGACGGTGACCGTCGCGCCGAAGAACACCTGCTCGCAGCCCTGGCGCTGCGACGGATCGATCACTTCGGAGTTTTCCAGACGCTTGGCGAGGAAGCGCAGGCGGCGGTCGATCTCGCGCAAGCGCTTCTTGCCATAGATGTAATCGCCGTTCTCGGAACGGTCGCCATTGGACGCCGCCCAATGCACGGTCTGCACCAGCGCCGGGCGCTCCACGTCCAGCAGGTACATGTATTCTTCTTTGAGGCGGCGATAGCCGGCCGGCGTGATGTAGTTCTTGGTACCGGCGGGGATCGCGGGCAACGACACTTCGTCGTCGTCCGCATCGTCGTTTTCGCGGGTGAATGCCTTGCTCATCGGGAATGAATGACCGGAATGGGTTGAGAAATCGTGGCGGATTGGAGTCTGCCGGCGTCTTGGAGTTCATTTTACCAACAAATCCTGCGCCGCCCCGCCGCACGGTCATCGCGGCGCTAGATCGTGCGCGTGCATATCTCCAGTTGCTCGCCTTCCGTCTGTTCGAAATCCCGGATCTCGCGGATGTGCCCCGTATTCAGCACCGTATCCTTGAGCAGCAGGGGCATGCCCTTCCTGGTCACGACGTCGCGGGTCAGCAGCATCCCCTCGTGTAGCTGGTCGCTGGACAGATGGAACTCGTTCTCGATGGGGGCTGCCTGGCCGACATTGGCGACCAGCTCGCTGAACACATCGACCACCTCCGGGTCGTAGTCGACGCTGCGGCCATTGATGATCGTGTTGAGCGCCTGAATCGG
The DNA here is from genome assembly GCA_052039615.1 of Sideroxyarcus sp. Classification (GTDB taxonomy): domain Bacteria; phylum Pseudomonadota; class Gammaproteobacteria; order Burkholderiales; family Gallionellaceae; genus Sideroxyarcus. The sequence continues at coordinate 16,081 of JBQGEN010000400.1, forward strand.
CGTCAGCGTGTCGCGCTCGATCAGGCCCGACTGCAGCGATTCGTAATCGCTGGCGACCAGCAGGATGCGCGCCCCCAGCGGAATGGTGGAGGCATGCAGGCCGAGCGGATTGCCGATGCCGTCGTAATGCTCGCGATGGCAGCGGATCAGCTGGGCCGCCTCGGCCAGCGGCGCCAGGCCCATCAAAATCGCCGCCGCGCGCAGCGGGTGCTTGTCGAACTCGGCGCGGTCGCCGTTCGTCAGGTCCGCATAGGGCTTGTCCAGCAGCCGGTCCGGCAGGCCGATCTTGCCGATATGGTGCAGCAGGGCGGCCGTCTCGATGTTGTGGCTGACGGTTTCCGGCAGGTGCATCTTGTGCGCGATGTTGCGGCACAGCTGGGCCACGCGGCGCGAATGCCCGGCCATGCGCCCCCGGCGCAGCTCAACCAGATTCGCGAAGACCTGGATGCTGGCGAAATATTCCTTATTCAACTGCTCCAGCGCGTCATGCAACTGTTCAGTGCGCTGGCGCACCTTGTCTTCCAGCGTGGCGTTGAGCTGCTTCAGTTCCTCGTTCTGCTGCCGGGTCAGTGCCTCCAGCCGCTGCTTTTCGGCCAGCAGATGCTTGCGCTCCAGGGCGTCGTGCACGGCCACCACGATCTCGCTGTCCGTCCACGGCTTGGAAATGTAGCGGTAGATCTCGCCGCGATTGATCGCCGCGACAGTGGAAGCCATGTCCGAATAACCCGTGAGCAGGATGCGCACCACGTCCGGCCACTTGTTGCGCACCTGCTCCAGCAGCTCGGCGCCGTTCATCTGCGGCATGCGCATGTCGGAGATCGCCAGGTCGACCGGCTCCTTCTCCAGCAACGCCAGCGCCTCGGCGCCGCTCTCCGCCGTCAGGATGCGGTAGCCGAACGGTTGGAACAGGCGCTTCAGCGCGGCGAGAATGTTGGCCTCGTCGTCGACGATCAATATCGTGAACGTTGCGCCCGGAACTGGTTCAGGGTTGCTGGTCAGGTTCATGCGTTCTCCTTGTTGATGTCCGGCTGCACCGGCAGGATCACGCGGAAGGTGGCGCCTTTGCCTTCTTCGCTTCGCACTTCGATCCGGCCACGATGTTTCTCTATTATTTTGAAGGAAACCGAGAGCCCCAGTCCAGTTCCCTTGCCCACCGGCTTGGTGGTGAAGAACGGGTCGAACAAGCGCGGGATGATCTCCGGCCGGATGCCGCTACCCGTATCGCCGACCTCGACCCAGATCCGGTCGCCCTCCTGTCCGGTGCGGATCGTGATCGTGCCGTGCTCCTGGATGGCCTGCGCGGCATTGACCAGCAGGTTCATGAACACCTGATTCAGTTGCGACGGCAGGCAGTATATCTGCGGGAGATTGCCGTACTCCTTGACCACCTCGCATTTGTATTTCAGTTCGTTCCACACCACATTCAGGGTGGACTCCAGCCCCTGGTGCACGTCCGCCCACACCCACTCCTCCTCGCTGCTGGAGTGGGAAAAATCCCTCAGATCGAGCACGATGTCCTTGACCCGGCCCAAGCCCTGGTGCGACTCGGCGATCAGCGCTCTGGTGTCCTCGCGCACGTAGCCGATATTGACCTTCGCCTTGAGCCGGTTCAGTTCCTGCAGCAGCGGATGCCCGCTCTCCAGCAGCGCCTCGACCTCCGCGTATTTGTCGAGGACGACGAAGATGTCGGCCAGGTACTTCTCCAGCGTGCCGAGGTTGGAACTCACATAACCGATCGGATTGTTAATCTCGTGCGCCACCCCCGCCGCCAAGAGACCGATCGCGGCCATCTTCTCGGATTGCAGCAGCTGCATCTGCGCCTGCTCCAACTGTTTGTTCGACTCGATCAACTGCGCATTGATGCCCGAGACATGCTCGTACTGCGCCACCAGCTGTTCCTCGAGCTGCTTGCGTTCGGTGATGTCGATCACCGCACCGAGCATGGAGAGCGGACTGCCGTTGGCATCCCGCCGCACGCGCGCCTTGCTTTCCAGCCAACGGACACTTCCGTCCGAGCGGATGATGCGATAGACGGCACGGTAGTCGGCCTGCGTGTTCTTCACCTGCTGGATATCCGCCGCCGCCTGTTCGCGGTCTTCGGGGTGGACGTGGTTCAGCCACTCCGGGTAGGTCAGCGGGCTGGAGGTGTGCGGCAGACCGAAGATGCTGAAATAGCTGTTCGAACACTGGGCGATACCGGATACCAGATCCCACTCCCACGTGCCCACCGCCGCCGCGCTCTGGGAAAGCTGCAAGCGCTCCTCGCTCGCACGCAGCAACGCTTCGGCCCGCTTGCGTTCGGTGATATCTTCCTTGATGCCCAGGTAGTGGCTGATGCGACCGTCTGCGTCATGCACCGGCGAGGCGAAGATGGATTCGGTGTATTCGCTGCCGTCCTTGCGCCGGTTGACAAATTCGCCCTTCCATATCTGGCCGCGCATCAGGTGCGCCCACATATCGTCATACGCTTCCCGCGGCGTCTTGCCGGACTGCAGGATACGAGGGTTCTTGCCGATTACCTCTTCGCGGCTATAGCCGGTCGCCTTGATGAAGCCCTCGTTGACATATTCGATGTTCGCATCGAGGCCGGTGATGACGATCGAATTGGGGCTTTGCTCCACGGCCAGCGACAGCTTGCGCAGGGATTCCTCCGCGCGCCTGCGCTCGGCTTCGTGAGCGAGATTGTCCAGGGCATAACCGATATCCGCGGACATCTCGGTGAGCAGGGCGCGCACGGCTTCATCAAAGGCATTCACCTCTCCCGCATACAGCGAGAAGGCGCCGATCACGACATTGTTCCGGCACAGCGGCAGCGCAGCCGAACTGCGCCAGCCGAGGGTGGCCCCGCGCTCGCGCCAGGAGGCGGTGCGCGGAGAATTCAGATAATCCTGACACAAGGACAGCCGGTTCTCGCGCAGGGCGATCCCGGTCGGCCCCTGCCCATATTCGCTGTCGACGTCCACCGAGATCCTGATGTCGCGCAGGTATTCCTCCGCGCCCTCGCCGCTGCTGGCCACCGGGACGACCATACGCGACGCGGTATCGATCAGGCCGATCCACGCCATCTTGAAACGCCCGGCCTGCACCGCACTCTGGCATATCTGCGCGAACAGATCCTGTTCGTTCTTGCTGCGCACGATGATCTGGTTGAACTGACTCAACGTCGCATACAGCAGGTTAAGCCGCTGGATCTTGGCCTCGTTCTGTTTGCGCTCGGTGATGTCGCGCACGATGCCGGTGGTATGCCATTCGCCGCCGATCTGCATGGCGGAGACCGACAGCTCGACCGGAAACTCGCTGCCATCCTTGCGCCGGGCGGTCAGCTGCACGGTCCGGCCGACTATCGGGCCGGTCCCGCTGTACGCGAACTGCTGCAGCGCCAGCAGCGCGCGCTCGCGGTACTGTTGCGGACTGATGAGGTCATACAGATTGTGGCCGATGGCTTCCGCTGCAGGGAAGCCGAACATCTCCTCGGCCTTGCGGTTCCACAGGTAGACGACCCCGGTGGGTTTGGAGCAGATGATGGCATCGTTGGCGGTGGCCATGATCGCCTGGTAGCGCGGCTCGTTTTCCCGCAGCGCTTGCTCGACCTCCTTGCGCGCGCGTATGCCCCGTTCCAGCGACAGTGCTTCATGCACGGCAAAGGTCAGACTCGCCAGCCGGTCCTTCAGGACGCAATCCTTGGCGCCCATCTTGATCAGGTCGACCGCGTCCTTCTCGCTCAGGACGGCCGTGACCATGATCACCGGGATCTCGGGATGGACCTGGCGCACGGTCTTCAGGGCGGAGCGGCCATCGAAATCGGGCAGGAGGACATCGCACAGCACGATGTCCGGCTTGAAGTCATCCAGCGCCCGAACGAAGGTCTCGCGCGTCTCGACGCGCAGCAGCTCGAGCTCCGGCCACTCGGTTTCGAGCTGCTTCCGAATCAGCGCACTGTCGTCCTGGCTTGCTTCAAGATTGAGAACGCGCAGCGTTCCCGATCCGGGATTTGCATCAGACTCGCTCATATTCAGCCCTTGCCCACGCAGCCCAGCTGCCGTTGGCTGATTCTAGCCCAGAACACGAACGCAAGTGGCGTGAATAGAGCCGGTTCGCGCGGGTGAAGAACGGCCTGCCGAAGACGATAAAAAAACCCGGCGCATTCGACATGCGCCGGGTCTGATCTACCGCCTTGCTACAGGCCTATCCTAGAACGGAATATCGTCATCGAAATTGTCGAAGTTGCCCTTGGCTGCGGGTGCGGCAGCGGGCCGTGCAGCCGGGGCACTGCGCGCCGGAGCCTGCGACTGGTTCTCCATCACCTCGAAGCTGCCGGCGCCGCCGGACTTGCCGCCCAGCATCTGCATCTCGTTGACCACGATCTCGGTGGTGTAGCGATCCTTGCCTTCCTTGTCCTGCCACTTGCGCGTCTGGATGCGGCCTTCGACGTAGATCTGCGCGCCCTTCTTCAGGTATTCGCCGGCGATCTCGGCCAGACGGCGGTAGAACACCAGGTTGTGCCACTCGGTGCGCTCCTGCTTCTCGCCGCTCTTGTCCTTGTAGTTCTCGGAAGTCGCCAGGGAGACATTGGTCACCGCTTCGCCGTTGGTCATGTAACGGGTCTCCGGGTCCTTGCCCAGACGTCCCACCAGAATTGCCTTGTTCACTGACATCTCATGTCCCCTTTCACTAGATTCTCAACCGCTTCTTCGTCGAACCCGCTCATCTCCACCTTGAGACAGGCGATCTGTTCGCTGCCCACGACCAGTACTTCGCGCACACCGCGTAATTGTGCCAGAGACTGCTGCAATGCGCTTGCCGCTTCAGGTCCCAGTTCCGGCAGGTGATACATCTTCGTCGCCAGCGCCTGCGGCGCGCGCATGGACGAGGCCATCGCCAGCCACAGCAGCAGCATCGCCACCGCGAACACCAGCACCGCATTGCCGCCATAGACCTGCATCAGCAAGCCGCCCATGGCCGAGCCGAAGAACGCGCCGAGGAACTGCACACTGCTGAACACCCCCATCGCCGTGCCCTTCGCGGCCAGCGGCGCGATCTTGCTGACGATGGAAGGCTGCGTCGCCTCCAGCACGTTGAAGGCGGTAAAGAACACCAGCAACGAGAGCGCCACACCCCACACGCTATCCTGCAAGAACAAAATACCCAGTTGCGCAACGGCAGCCAGGCCAATAGCGAGCATGAACACCTGCTTCAGTTTTGCCTTCTTCTCCGCGATGATGATGGGTGGCACCATGAGCGCGAACGCGACCAGCATCACCGGCAGATACACCTGCCACTGGTGCTGCGCATCCAGCCCAAGGCCGCGCAGGATAAATGGCACCTGCATGAACACCGACATCAGGATCGCGTGCAGGGTGAACACGCCGAAGTCCATGCGCAGCAGATCCTTGTTACGCAGCACCTCGCCGAAATGGCCGTGCCCGGCCTCGGTGTCGGTATGGAAGCGCGTGATGCGCGGCTGCGGGATGAACCACAACACCATCGCGATGGAGATGAAAGCCAGTGCGCCCGTCAGTTCGAAGATACCGGACATGCCGATGTGTTTGTAGAGGATAGGCGACAGCACCATCGAGAGCGAGAATGTCACGCCGATGGTCATGCCTATCATCGCCATCGCCTTGGTGCGATGCTCCTCGCGCGTCAGGTCCGCCGTCAGCGCCATCACTGCCGCGTTGATCGCCCCCGCACCCTGGATCACGCGCCCGACGATGATCCAGTAGATGTCATCCGCCGACGCCGCGATGAAACTGCCCGCCGCGAACAGCAGCAGCCCCACGATGATCACCGGCTTGCGCCCGTAACGGTCCGACAACCACCCCGCCGGGATCTGCAGGATCGCCTGCGTCAGTCCATACGCCCCCAGCGCGACCCCGATAAGAAAATGGCTTTCCCCGCCCGGCAGGTTCTCGGCATACAAAGCAAAGATCGGCAGGATGATGAACAACCCCAACATGCGCAGGCCATAGATGCTCGCCAGGCCAATGCTGGCGCGGCGTTCGAAGGGGGTCATGGATGAATCTGAAGCGGACATGCAGCGGAAGCAGGTGATTTTTCGAAGGAGCGTATCTTAACAGGTCTGGCTATGCGCCCAACAGCTGTCCGATACCCGCAAATAGAATGAGGTTGTGGAACAGCGAACTACGAATAGGACGCGGTCTCTTACCTGTTGTTCAGTCAAAACAAGAGCCAAGGCGAACAACTAGTATCAGCCAGATTTTGCACGGACCAAGTCAATGAAAGACGCCACATCCAGTAGCCACTTCTGTTGTGCTGGGCTGTACGTCTCTTGAATGGCGTTCGGTACCACCAGCTGCAGGCCAGAATGCTGCATTTCATCGGTTTGATTCTGGCTGATTGCCGCTTCAAGGGTGATCAGGTGCTTTGTCCGAATTCGCGCGGCTTCGGCAAGCACCTGCCTCCAGCGATCCTTGCATGTCGTTTTCGCGCCAAGAACGACCAACCGATCATCATGAAAAGATGAATCATGGTCGCTCGCG
>JBQGEN010000401.1:0-1501 GCA_052039615.1 Sideroxyarcus sp.
GAGATTCTGCTGGAAGCGCGCATCACCGCCGTGGCAGACGTGGTAGAGGCGATGTCTGCGCATCGCCCCTACCGTCCGGGTCTCGGCCTCGAACAGGCACTCGCGGAGATCGAACGAGGCAGCGGCAGTCATTACGACCCGGCAGTAGCCGCCGCTTGTCTGCGGCTGTTTCGCGAAAAGGGTTTCGAGTTGCCGGCCTGAGACAACGGCTAACCCATACGAGGCGGTCGCGCCGCGTGCCTGGCATGGCTGTTATTCGGCCATAGCGGTCTAGATGATCACGTTCTCGATGTGTCCGTTATGCGCTAGGAAGCGGACAAAAAAAGTATGGCAATCCGTACTTCCGTTGCCGACCCGAAGCAGACCGTCATGAGAATTTCAATGAAGGCAAACTTCTCGGCCATAGCTGCCATCCCAGACTTTGGGGCGTTACTTCTTTAATCGAGTATCGGACTGTTAATCCGCAGGTCCCTAGCACGATGCTGAATAAGTGAGATACACGGCACAAATGGAATAAAGACGCGATCGAGCGACAGCTTGCGCGCAGCCCGTCAAGCGATAACGCAGTGCGGGATGCGTACACAACCGCTATGAGTTTTTGGAGGAGCGAACCGAAATGATGCAGTGGTACGCCGACCATATTGACCTGATTGGGCATGCTGCGGAAAGCATAGGGAAAGGTCGTAAAGCTGAAGCTGGCTTGAAATCGGCCAACCGGGTTGGAATGAATATCCTGAAAAGATATAGATCGTGGGACTAAAGATATAGTCCGAAATACTCCTTGCATAAAGACAATCATGCACTAGAATTAGTCAAAATCAAGGCGCTAACCACTATATATAGTGGTTTTTGGTTTCACGAAGGAAGTTATGAGAAGAAGATAGGTGCGCTCTTGTGGATAAGCAGTAGAGCCCGGCTATAGCTTGCAGTTCAATTATTTGGGAGATGGCATGAGCAAGAAAGAAAAGGAAGAAAAAGAAATTAGCCTGAAAATCGTGGTTTCCGGCACAGAAATCACTTTGGAAGCAAACCCCCACCAGCCGCTGCAAAGCCTGATCGAAAAAGCCTTGCAGGAGGCCGGTGAAGCCAGCCAGCCGGATCAATGGGTGTTCTATGTCAAGGCGGGTGCCGAAATGGTGGCAGTCGACCTGCAGATGAAGGCAGAAGATGCTGCGGCAAAGTACGACGTTCTATACTTGAACAAGAAAGCTGGTGCAGCAGGATGATTGCCGATCCGTCTGTCTCAAGACGGAAATTCGAGCGTGAAGTAGCAGCCGCAAAAGCTCATGTGCCGTTCCATGAGCAGGGAGTATGGATACTGCGCGCGAAATATCCGGTTGTGTTCGCCGTCCTTATTTCGAGTAATCCGCTACCAGTTTTGCGTGGCGTCGTGTGTGGTGTACACATCGATTTCACAGATTACGACGCCCGTCCGCCATCAGTTAGATTCGTCAATCCGTTTAATGAAGTACCATTAAAAGCAAATGAATGCCCGTGGAAT